>DVNP01000024.1 GCA_018714285.1 Candidatus Caccomorpha excrementavium
GTGTCAGCCGTCCGTTTTTCTCTATAAAAATATGGTCCGGCCCGTTAATCATAACCTCTGTAATGCTGTCGTCCTTCAGGATCAGATCCAGGAATCCAAGGCCAATCAGATTGCTGCAGATCTGTTCGCTGATATAGACCTTCTCCTGAATCGACAGCGCCAGCCCCATCGTTTCCTTCCGCACAATCTCTTCCACCTGTTCCTTCAGGGCCTCATCTGATAATTCTCCGATTGGAAGCGTTTCCGTAATATGCGTCTGCAGAGTATGAATAATCTCAAGTAATTTCTCTTCCTTCAACCGGCTCACCTCAGTCTTTCAAACAGCGGTAGCTCGCTGATCTGCCGGAAGATTTCCCCCGAGGTTCCCTCAAAACGCGGAATTCCTCCAATCTCCCGAAGCTCCTGTGGACTCTGCTTTCTTCCTGTTCTGCTGGCAAATCTGTTATACAGAACGCAGGGATCATTCAATAACATCTTTTCATCCCTTTTCTCAATATATTCCATGGAGCGGAACAGGTAATCCAGCTTATCATTTGATATCTCAGATCCGTCTCCTACAAACACAACCCGATCCGATATCCTGACTCCCGCAAGAAACAGTTCTGACATATCCGCACAGACATCCAGAACAATCCTGTCAAACTGTCCTCCGGAAGCCAGACTCGACACCAGAAGCGTAAGCTCCTCCCCTGTCAGCTCTCTGACATCGGAAGCATATCCCGCCCGTTCAAAATGAAAGACCCCCGTCTCCTTATCCTGTCTGACATGCTGCATGACCTTCAGTCCAAGATTCACTCCTCCATTCTTCACAAGGTAGACCACATCGCTGAGATTTCCGTGTCCGTCCCCATGAAAGAAACGTTCGCTGCCGACCGTTTCCAGATCCAGATACAGAACCTTCTGCCGCAGTCTTGACCAGTATACACAACAGGCTGCCGCGCAGGTCGAAGCCCCTGTTCCTCCTCCGCATGACAGAAAAAGGGTTATCCTGGCATGCTTTCCGGATTCGGTCTTAATCACCCGTTCCTTTTCAATCTTCTCGGAATACAGTCCCGTTATCTCTGCCGCGATATTCTCAATCTTCTGGTACCGGAAGACAGCCCTGGATCCCCGAAAGGTTTCCGTACTGGAATTCTCGGTAAACCACGCAAAAGAACATCTTTCCGGAAGCCTCTTCTTGTCTATTTCAAACTCCTCGCCTGACAGCAGTACATGGATCCCATATTTCGACAAAGCATCCATGGCTGTCTCTGTTTCGTTGAATAAATATATCTCAAATTGTCCCTTCCATTTAAAATTCAATGCTGTTGAAATCCGCTCGATATAATCCTGATTTTGATCTAAAAATGCAACCCGAATCTTCATGTTATCCCCACCCCATTTCATTTATTTTGTACTTGATGGTTCTCTAATTCTACCTGCAAATTATATCATTGAAACACATATCTTGTCAACAATATGTTGATTTTTTCAACATACTGCAATATTAATTAGGTTATACTTCCGAAAAGGAGGTGTACACGCACACATGCTAATTGACTTATCAGAAAAATTAAAGACTCTCAGACTAAAAAAAGGACTTTCACAATCACAGGTCGCGGAAATTCTCGGGATAACTCCGGCTGCGGTTTCCGCCTATGAATGCGATATCCGAACCCCCACGCTTCCGATATTAATCCGATTCTCTTCCCTATATCAGGTATCAACGGATTATCTTTTAGGAATCAGCCCCATCACCAATCAGGATACATTAGACGTCAGCGGCCTGCAGCCGGATGAAAAAGAAGCATTAAAAACAATCGTAAATGCAATAAGAACAAATCACGAATAAAAAGAATATAACATTCGATTTTTCAGTACTGACTCAACAGAAGGGGGCCGCCGCATCCATGCAGCAGCCCCCTTCCGACGGGTTCCCCCTATTCTGTCCCCTTCTCAGTCAATTCCCGCAACCTGATACCCTGACGCATTCGCTGCGGCAATAAGCGCGGCATCCTCCGGATCCGCGTCCTTTTCGACAAATACCTCAGCCCAGCTCTTGTCTGTCCGTATCTGCGCATACTCAACGCCAGGAACATCTTCAAGCGCCTTCTTAAGTCTGGAGGAATCCGCCCCGGCCTCAGGCTGTTCCAGCCTGACAACCTTATAATCCAGCCGCTCGATCTTAAAAATAACCGGTCTGGTTCCGTCATTGCAGCAGGCAATCATCATTCTTTCGTCATTTGTCCATCCCCGCATAATACTGCCTCCCTGCAGCGCCGTATAGATATACCGGCTGATGCAGTCCCATGCTTCGGCGCAGTGGGCTCCCCTTGCCGCCGTCCAGAACGTATCCTCCCCGCCGTACCGTTCAAAGATCGTAACGTCGCCTATTTTATAAAAGGGACAGACTCCGCTGTCCGGATCCGCCAGATAAGCCTTCTGGTAATCCGGGAACAGCTTCTTATCAATAACCTCTACTCTGCATTTATGCTGCATGCTCTTCTCTCCTTTTCCAAATTGTAATATACTTTCTGTGAGGTGATACTATGCTTACCCCTGTTTACATTTTCTCTGACGACTTCGCGCACCTGGAAGCTTACTTTCTAAGCAGAACGCAGGCCTGCGTTCCACTTCAAATGATGGACAGCAAAGAAAATGTTGCGCCCGCAAAGTATGTCCCGGTATGGGATCCTATCTTCCAAAATACCGGGACATACTCTGCGGGTCGGGATGAAACGGAAACCAAGAATCAATCGATGAATAAACAGATAAACCAGAACACCTAAGACAAAAAAGATACACCGCATCCCGTCCTGACTATAATATCACAGGAAATGATACGATACAAGCCTTCCAGGTTCCGAAATTCCATCCCATATTTTATGCAGAACCACGAAACACACCGTTGCCCGATTCCGGCATCCGGGCGGATGCGCGGGCAGAATACAGCCGCGCTTCTTATATTCCGGGATCTGCGCCGCCCTGTTTCCCGGCAATACACGCAAGAAACCGTTCCCCGTACTTTGCGTACTTATATTCTCCAACCCCGCTGATCGCAAGCATCTCCTCCTTTCCGGAAGGCTTTGCCGCGCACATAAGAATCAATGTCTTGTCAGAGAACACAATATAGGGCGGGACCTGCTCTTCTTTTGCAATTTCCGCCCGAAGCTTCCTGAGCCGTCCGAACAGCGCCTCATCCGCCTCCCCCTGCAATCCAGGGATACCGCCTTTCGCCTTCTTCCCCCGGACGCTCTCCCCGGCGTTCTGCTTCGCCTCCTGCCCGGTCTCCTTCGCGAACTTCATCCGCACCTTCTCTTCTCCGGACAGCACCCGTTCCGACATCTGAGTCAGCTTCACAATCGCATACTCATCGTTCGTCGCTGACAGATATCCCGCAGCCAGCAGATGATTCCCGATCCGGCGCAGCCGGTATGCGGGAACCTTGGCCAAAGACGCATACTGCGGATTCCCCTCCAGCCGGTACTGCCGGATCTTTGCCGTATTCGCCCCATGTACGGTATCCAGAATCGTCCCCATACCATAGCGCTGTCCGCATGCTCTTACACACTCAATGACAGCAAGCGCCTCCCCGGTTATATCCTTCTCTTCAAAGTTCGTCAGACAATTCGAACAGTTCCCGCAGTAATTTTCCCCGTACTCCCCGAAATACCGCAGAATATAATCCCGCAGACAATCATTGGTAAAGCAGTAATACGTCATTTTCTTAAGCCTCTCCCGATCCCGTTGTGCAACAAGCGAACGCGTCGCCGGATCCAGCTCTTCATTCTCCTGATTATGCTCAATGAACATCTGATTCGTCACCACATCCTGCCCGCCGTAGAACAGGATGCAGTCCGCGGGCGCGCCGTCTCTTCCTGCCCGGCCCGCCTCCTGATAATAGCTCTCAATATTCTTAGGCATATTATAATGGAGAACATACCGGACATTCGATTTGTCAATCCCCATGCCGAACGCATTTGTCGCCACCATGACGGGAGCCGTATCATACATGAACGCGTCCTGATTCTGCCTTCTCTCCTCATCCGTCAGCCCCGCGTGATATCTCACCGCGGGAAATCCATCCTGACACAGCCTGCCGCAGACCTCCTCCACAAGCTTCCTTGTCAGACAGTAAATAATCCCGCTCTGATTCGGATGGCACTCCACATAATTCTTCACCGCCGCGTATTTATCCTTCGGCGCCTGCACGCCGAAATACAGGTTCGGACGGTTAAAGCCCGTCGTGACAACCACCGGATTCCGAAGCAGCAGGATATCTATCACATCATCTCTGACCTCCTTTGTTGCCGTAGCCGTGAACGCGCTGATCACCGGACGTGAAGGGAGCCTGCGGATGAACTCCGCTATCTTCAGATAGCTCGGCCTGAAATCCTGTCCCCACTGAGATACGCAGTGCGCCTCGTCCACCGCGACCATCGTGATCTTCGTATTCCGCGCAAAGTCAAGGAACTCTTCCGTTACCAGCCTTTCCGGCGCAACATAAATAATCCGGTACCGCCCCGTCTTCGCCAGCGAGAGCGCCTTATAATACTGTCCCGGAGACAGCGAACTGTTCAGATAAGCCGCATGAACGCCGGCCTGATTTAAGGACGCAACCTGATCCTTCATCAGGGAGATTAACGGGGATATTACCAGCGTAATCCCGTCCGACATCAGCGCCGGAATCTGATAACACAACGATTTGCCCGCCCCGGTCGGCATGATTCCCAGCACATCTCTGCCTTCCAGAATTCCGCAGATCAGCTCCTCCTGACCCTCTCGAAATCCGTCATATCCAAAATATTGCTTCAAGATCTGATAATAATTCAAGCCATTCTCCTGCCTTTCTTCAGCCGTCCTTCGCCAGCTTCCATATCCACGCAATCCATCCCCTCACCGTAGCGGAACGCCTGATGAGCGTAGAATCCGACAGCTCCGGTCTGAATTCCTTCAGGACCTGAATCACCGCCTGCTTATCCGGAACCTCCCTTCGAAACAGAGAAAGGAAGAAGACATGATAGAAAACAGGGCGCACAAGGATTCTCTTCACAAGTCCCAGATACTTCTCCTTATAACACGTCCCCATCAGCCCCGCCGCTTCCTTCGTCAGGGAATACACCCTTTCTCTTGCCTCATTCATCCCCCTGGTAATCAGGCCAAGATACTCACAGGCAGAAATATAATAATTGGTCTGCCGCTCGTCGAATTCATAATACAGCGTTACCTCATCCCTGGTCAGGCTCCTCTCATACAGAACGCTCAGCAGATCCACAACCCGCTCAAAGGAATCCGCCTGAGGAAATACCGTCTCCGGCTCGGGTCCGGGCTCTCCAACTGCGTAAAAGGCCGCCTCCAGATCCCCTCCGGCAATCGTCTCGTCCGCAAAGGTATATGCCTTATGAGAAATCAGCTCCAGAGAATTATAATTCATGACATCGGCGAACTGATAGAAAAACAGATGAAAAATATCATTAGAATACACCATGAATACTGGCACAGCCCGCTTTGACAGCTTCCTCTGCCAGAGCCGCCAGGGATAATAAAGCTGTCTGATCAGAAGCTCCTCCGCCGCGATATTCTTCGCCTCGCAGATCAGAAATACATTCTCCCCCTCATACCCTCCGTCAATCTCCACCTGCGCGTTCATAACGGACAGCTTCCGGTATGTATCCGGCTGCCTTACGTCACGAATGCGAAAGGAGAAATTCCCCGAAGCCATTCTCCCGTTCACGGTAAAGTACAGCCTCTCCTCGCCGGAAGCATCCTCAAAGATTCCGCTGTTATAAGCAAACAGCAGCGCGGAGGCTTCGCTGTACAGATTCGTGTAATCAATAGTAAGCAGGCCGGGAACCCTTACCTGCTTCACGGGAACCTCGGTATACTCTACCTTCGCATGTGTCTCAAACGGTCCAATCACATACTCTCCCCGTGTAACCGGCAGAATTGAAAGCCGGTTCCTGCGGAATACCTCCGGAAGGCGCAGGGACTGATCGAACTTTGCCATCAGTCTCGCCTCCCTGACCGTATTAATCTCCGCGGCCGAGATGCGAAAGCATCCGTCCTCTTCCACCCGCTGCGCGATCTGGTGCCTCTCGAACAGAATCTCCCAGGCCTCTGTGATACTGATTGTATTATCTCGCACGCTTCCTCCCCGCCTTCCAGTTCCTGATCAGAACCTCGTTCACCTTGCCGCGCCCCGCCGTATTGGAATTAATGGTTCTGCTTGCCGTAACCGTCTCCACCCGGAATGCCTTATCCTTATAGATCTTCCGGATGAATTCCGTATCCGAATTACTCAGAAGGCACTTTACCCCCTGATCCGTCAGCTCCTTCATCACATCCCGAAGCCTGAGCTGCTCCGCCTCCGGGAAACCGTCTGCCTGATATCCGGTGAAATTAGAATTATCCGCGCTGTGATAGGGCGGATCAAAATAGACAAAGGAGTCCGGCGTCGCCATCCGCGCCGCCTTTGCAAAATCCCCGTTCAAAATCACAACCTCGTTATTCCGGAAATACTCATGAATTCCCCGAAGAGTCTCCTCCTCACAGATTGCCGGATTCTTATATCTGCCGTAGGGAACGTTGAACAGCCCCTGTGAATTCACCCGGTACAGTCCGTTAAAGCAGGTTTTGTTCAGATAAATCAGCCTGGCCGCCTTCTCCGTCTTCGACAATCTCCCAAAAACCGCCGAATCGCGATCCTGCTCCCGCACCGTATAATAATACTCCTTCGTGTTCTTCGCCGCATGCTCCTTCAAAGCCGCAATCAGCGTTTCCACATCATCCCGGATCACCTCATAGGTCATAATCAGCTGCCGGTTCGCGTCATTAATCACCGCCCGTCCGGGCTGCAGATCGAACAGCACGGCGCCCGCCCCTACGAACGGCTCCACATACAAATCAAAGGATGCCGGTATATACTTGCGGATCTCCGGAAGAAGCTGCCTCTTCCCTCCCGCCCATTTCAGATAGGGCTTAACGGACATTAATTTCTCAGCCACCAGTCGTACCTCTTTCTCTCACGTTAATGTAGAACGCTTCCATTATATCATGCCTTTTTACAAAATGCCATACCTTCCATGCTTTGCGGAGAGCCAATCCGGAAAAATGTTTTTGTTTTCCCATTCTCTCATTTATGATACAATAAAGAAAACCCCGCCGGATCGTATGCCGTATCCGCTCCGTTCCGGCAGAAAGGAGGCATTCCATGCCGGATTCCGGTACACGGTCCCCTGCGCAGGACGCGCGCGCAGGCGCCGTATCATTTATAAAGAAGCTCTTTGCCCCGTTCGCCGGCAAGAAGTTTGATGAGATTACCGCGGAGGACATTACCGCTTCCCTGCGCATCCTGCGCTCAAAGCTCCCCTCCGTCCGAAAGCTTTTAGCTGCGGCCGCGGGATGTTTCATGGCGCTCAAAGTCATCCGTCTGCTGCGTATTTATTTCAGCCGCAAAAAGCTGATCCGTCAGATTGAAGAAGAGGGGCTTAAGGGCGCCGCGCTCAGACCTGCGGCTGCCGCAGAGAAGCTTTGGAAGCTGAGGTACAGACGGTACAGGAGGAACCGCAGAATTCTGAATATCCTTGTATCCAAGAAGACAAAGAAGTCGCCCGCTTACCGGAAGTTCCTTCAGGTCATGGACGAGCTTCATCCAAAAGCATACTCCTGACAGCGCACCATACAAAAGACGGTACCGCAGGCCCTTGCCGCCCGCGATACCGTCTTCTCTCATCGTCTTTTGTCTGCCGGATCTGCCTATGCTTCCGTCACCTTAAGCCTGCTTCCAATCAGGATCTGATTCGCATCCTCGATTTCATTCCATTTCACCAGGTCGTCCACCGAACACCCATAGCGCAGCCCGATTTCGGACAGAGTATCCCCTGCCTTTACAATATAATAATCATCCGGCGTCTCCCCTTCTTCCCCTGCGGCCGCGGCATCCGGCGCTGACACGGCAGTTCCCGACACGGCAACAACGCCCTCCTCCGCGGCCTGCGCGGCAGGAATGACCAGGATTTGACCTGCCATAATCCTGTCCGCATCCTCTATCTGATTCGCCCGGACAATCTCCTGCACGCTCACGCCGAATTCCCGGGCGATGATTCCAAGAACATCTCCGCTCTTTACAACATATTCCACCTCGCCCAAAGACTCCTTCCTGGTTCTTCCGATCATGGCATCCGACAGCGCAAGGCTCTCCTTATGTACTTCTTCCATGGCCGAAAGCATCTCCCCGTCAGGAGCGGCGTCTGTCACGGACAGCTTTGACACCGCCGTCTGCGTTACTTCCCATTCCCCGCCCTTCTCTTCCAGGGTCAGAACACATTTTCCGAGAGCGCTTCCCTTCTCTCCGGCCGTAACAACCGGGATCTGATAATCCTCAGGGATCGCGAATCCTTCGGGCACATGGCCGAGAAACAGCACATCAATTTTATCCGCGTACCTTGACGCGTACTCGCTCCAGCCGGCGCCCGTCTGCCCGTCTCCCACATGCACCAGGCCGATTATCACATCGGCCTCGGATTCAAGTTCCGTAAGGAAGCTGCCAAACTCCTCCTGTTCCAAATCGGAATCAGGATTCCATCCGAAAATGGCCGCCCGGATTCCCTTTACCTCTGCAATCCGATACATCACCCCATTCTTCTCCAGGACATCCCCCTCTGCCGCAGCTTTACCCGGCAGGAATACCGAAGCCTCTGCCTGCATCCGGATCTTCTCCATAACCTCGCTCCCCGCGCCAAGCTCCTGTCCTCCCGCCAGGATCACATCATAATCCAGAAGATTCATCGCCTCTATCATGGGAATCTTCTCCTCATCCCAGAAGGCCGACTGGAAGTTTCCCTGAATAAAATCCCCGGTATCCAATAAAATCAGGTCCGGATCCCTTGCTCTTTCGTTCTTAATGATTGTGGCAGCTTTTGTAAGACCATAGTCTGTTTCGGTATCCGCAGTGTAATCATACGCCCAGAGCATCCCATGCAGATCCCCTGTCTGCAGTATGGTAAGCTTTGCGGTACGCACATCTGCCGCATCCGCGTATACGGCGCCTGTACAAAGCACCAGCAGAAACGCCGTCAGGACGCTTAGGAGAGCCCGAACCAGCTTTCTGATTCCGTATCCGGTCATACCACTACCTCCTTGCAATTCTCTTCCGGGGAGAGCAAAACCGTACCGGCCGGATCGTGCACGCAAACGGCCGGAACCCGGTTCGCTGTCCCTTGCCCATACGATACACGAACAAAGCCGTCCCTGTCAATCCTGAAAATAAATCTTATAGCAACTTTTTTTCTTCAGATTCCTCAGAGTCTCTCTGATACGTTCCAGGAAGCCGTCTTAACATTCCTCTTTAGCTTCCGAACCGTCAATACCCTTCCGCCCTCCGTTCCTTTCTCAGCTTCATCCTTCGGATTCCGCCCTCCCATTCGGCCCGTTCCGTCTCAGTCTGAAGCAGAAGTCCGGGAACCCTGGCGGATTTTCCTTCCTTATCAAGCGCTACCGTCACCAGGTACGCGCGGTTAATCGGCTTCCTTACGCCGTCCGGCTCCTCCACATAGGTATCCACCCGTATCTCCATAGAGGTTGTTCCCACATAGGTGATCCGTCCGATCAGCACCAGCATATCATTCACGAATGCCCCTCTCTTAAAGATCAGCTGATCAATACACGCCGTGGTCACATCCATTCCCGAATGCCTTCTTGCCACAACCGCCGCTACAATATCAATCCATTCCACCAGCTTGCCGCCGAACAGCCTCCCGGTTCCGTTAATGAACTCCGGCATCACAATCTGAATCTGCTCCGTCCTTGAATACTCAACCGTTCTTAACAGCCTGTCGGCTTCCTCCATTACCCTTCCCTCCGTTCTCTTGGTTTCCGGTCTGCTTTGACCCGCTTTGTCTTCTATCTTACCATATCGGCCATAATTCCTCAACGCAGAAATTACAAAAAGGGCTGTAAGGATTCCGGACATTCTGCCCGTTCCTTACAGCCCTTTTTTAATTCTTCTTTCATGTTGCCAGACACGGGAATCTTACCGTTATGCAGGTTCCCTGCCCGGGCTGACTGACAAGCTCAATCTTCGCCTTATGATATTCTGCCACATGCTTGACAATCGACAGCCCAAGACCCGTTCCGGAGATCTTCTTCGAATGGCTCTTATCCACACGATAGAACCTTTCGAATACCCTCTCCTGCGAATCCTTTGGAATTCCAATTCCGGTATCCGACACACTCAGGACCGCAGCTCCCTTCTCCGGGGCGGTTCTTATTGTTACACTGCCCCCATCCTTATTATATTTAATCGCGTTCTCAACCAGATTATAAAGCAGCTCTCCCAGCATCTGAGGAATTCCGTACACCATGGCGGAATCCCCCTCCACGCTCACGGTAATCTTCCTCTCCTTCGCCTGCAAAGCCAGCCGGTGCACGACCGTCTGCGCCGTCTTCTTCAGATCAACATGCTCCTTCTCATAGTTCGTAATACCCTCATCCAGCTTCGAAAGCTCAATAATATCCTGAACCAGTTTAATCAGATGCAGCGCTTCCGCATGAATCTTTCCCGCGAATACCTTCATATCCGAGCTGCGCACCATTCCCTGTTCCATCATTTCAGCAAATCCCGAGATGGAGGTCAGCGGCGTCTTCAGCTCATGAGATACATTCGCCGAGAATTCCTTTCTGCTGCGCTCCGCCTTCAGCCTCTCCGATACATCCAGTACCAGCAGCACAGCTCCCTTTACGCGCCCCTCATCCTTGACAGGACTTGTTAAGACCTGCAGCTCCTCTTCTTCCCAAATCTCATCCGTATGTCTTCCAAGCAGAGCGTACTCCACGCTCTCCTTAATTCTCAGATTCCGGCTCAGCACCAGAAGATTCTTATCCTGATAATCCCCCGGCCTGGCCTTCAGAAGCCTCACCGCGCTCTTGTTCACGGAAAGAATATTCAGATGATTGTCAAGCACGACAAGCCCCTCCGACATATTCTCCATAATCGCGGCGAACTCCTCCTGCTTCCTGCGAAGCAGAGCAATCTGCTCGTGAATCTGCCTGTTCTGATCGGAAAGCCTTCTCATCAGCGGGGTAATCTCTTCATACTCCGCCGTCGGGACAGAGCTGTTCAGATCCAGATTGTTCAGCGGCTCCACAAGCTTTTTTGTCATCTTGGCGGCAAGCAGCAGCGCGAACAAAAGCACCAGTACAGACAGCAGAACCAGCACCGGCATCATCTGCGCGTACAGTCCCGCCAGACTATCCGTAGTATTCGAAATACGCAACACCTTTCCGTTATCCATCAGCACGGCAAAATAATAGGTTTCCTTACCGAATGTCTCGGAAAGCCTCCTGTCCTCTGAATATCCCTTTTCCAGAGCCTCAATCACCTCGGGACGATCCGCATGATTCTCCATGATCGTCTCGTCCGCCTCACTGTCATACTCCACCGTGCCGTCCGGCGCGATGATTGTGATCCGCATACTCTCTCCCACCGTTGCCAGACTGTTCAGATATTCCATTGGTTCTCTGGCCTGCCGGTAGCCGTTCTCAATCTGAATGGCCTCATTCTTCACTCCGGCCTGAATCTGTCCGACATACACATGGTAGCTGACCATTAAGATAATAATGGAAGTAAGGAGTATGGTAACCACTGAAAGCACCACCATATTCCAGTATATTTTATTTCTCATACTGCCATATACCCGTTCCTTCCTCCCATGCGGCGTTTCCCCCCGTCCGGTGCCGGTCATATACCGCCTCATACCGTCTGTCACAGCCATACTTAAGCTCTCCCTCACCCGTTATTGCATATCTTGTATCCTACGCCGCGCACAGTCTCAATCATGCTTCCGCATGATCCAAGCTTCTGCCTTAGCGTCTTGATATGCATATCAACCGTCCTGCTCTCTCCCTCAAAATCAAATCCCCAGACTGCCGACATCAGCTTATCTCTTGTCAGCACAATCCCTTCATTCTTCATCAGATACTGAAGAAGCTCGAACTCTTTATAAGTAAAAGCGACCCGCTCTCCGTTCACGGTAACAACATGGCTCTCCGCATCGAGAATAATCCCGCCGAGCACAAGTCTTGTCTCCTCGCTTACGCTGCCGGCGCGCCTTAACACCGCCTTGACTCTTGATATCATCTCCATAACCCCAAACGGCTTGGTGATATAATCATCGGCGCCGCTGTCAAGCCCCATCACCTTGTCGAATTCCGCCGATTTTGCGGTCAGCATAATCACCGGAATATTCCTTGTGGTCATATCGGATCGTATATGGCGCAGGATCTGCATTCCGTCATCCTCCGGGAGCATAATGTCAAGAAGAATAAGAACCGGCAGTTCCTTCTTCATCTCTTCATACAGCTCCGAAGATTTCTCGAATCCCTTCGCCCCGAATCCTGCCGTTCCAAGCGCATATACAACAAGATCTCTGATATTCTGATCATCCTCAACACAATAGATATTCTGCATGCCTGCTGCTCCCATCCGCCCGCTGCGGGGCACGTTACATATTGTCTTCCTTATGCTCGCCGGTAATCGAGAACACAACCCACTCTGCGATATTCGTTGCGTGATCCCCGATTCTCTCAAAATACTTCGCGATCATCAGCAGATCCAGAGCCTCTTCTCCGTTATCCGCATTTTCCCGAATCACAGACAGAAGACTGTTCTTCTCCTCATCAAACAAATCATCAACAACATCGTCTCTCTTAATAACATCCATCGCCAGATCCAGATCCTTCCTGACAAACGCGTCAACGCAGTCATTCAGCATCTTGATTGTCTCCTCGGCCATCTTCGGTATCTGCTTCAGCTTAGCCTGATACGGCTTATCCTTAAGCATGACAACGATTTCAGAGATATCGGACGCATGATCTCCAACCCGTTCCATATCCGTTATCATCTTAAGCGCCGACGAAATCAGCCTTAAATCCCCGGCGACCGGCTGCTGCTGAAGAAGGAGCTTTAAACAGTCCCCTTCAATCTCCCTTTCCTTGTGGTCAATTTCCGTATCATAGCTGATCGCTTTCTTCGCCAGCTCCACATCCTTATGCATCAATGCCTTCACCGCGTTGCCAATCGCGGTCTCAATCATGGCTCCCATATTAACCAGCTCATTATTCAGATTCTCGAGCTGGGCATCAAAACGGCTTCTCATCACTTACCTCATTTCCGCGCAGATATCTGCGCATATGAAAGAATTTCCACCTTTCTTATCCATATCAGCCAAATCTTCCGGTGATATAATCCTCAGTTCTCTTGTCCTTCGGCATGGAGAACAGCTTTTCCGTATCATCATATTCAATCACTTCGCCAAGCAGGAAAAAGGCCGTCTTGTCAGAGATTCTTGTCGCCTGCTGCATATTATGAGTCACGATGATGATAGTATAATCCTTTTTCAGTTCAATGGCAAGTTCTTCTATCTTTGAAGTTGAGATCGGATCCAGCGCGCTGGTCGGTTCGTCCATCAGAAGAACCTCGGGATTCACCGCAAGCGCCCTTGCGATGCACAGTCTCTGCTGCTGTCCGCCGGAAAGTCCCAATGCGCTCTTTTTCAGCCTGTCCTTAACCTCGTCCCAGATCGCGGCATCCTTCAGCGACTTCTCCACGATTTCATCCAGCTTATATTTCGCATGGATTCCATGGGTACGGGGGCCGTACGCAATATTATCGTAGATACTCATCGGGAACGGATTCGGCTTCTGGAATACCATTCCCACTCGTTTGCGCAGATCATTCACATCCATATTCTCATAGATGTTCTCTCCGTCAAGCAATACCTCACCCTCGATCCGGCAGCCCTCCACCAGATCATTCATCCGGTTTAATGACTTTAAAAGCGTTGATTTTCCGCAGCCGGACGGTCCGATGAACGCCGATATCTGATTCTCCTCCAGATCCAGATTAATATTTTTCAGAGCCTGAAAATTACCATAATATAAATCCAGGTTGGACACCTTTATTTTATCTTTCATACAAATCTCCATTTCCGCCGCGGGCCATACTGCCGCAGACTGTATTGGGGTTACTGCTGATCGCGCAGTCCGCTGCTCGTCAGTTTCTTTGCAGCCACTCCGGACAGCCAGTTAATCAGCAGCACAAGCAGCAGAAGTACCACCGCCGTCGCATAAGACTCATTGATATTCAGGCCTTCGCCCGAGAGAATATACATATGAACGCTCAGCGTCCTCGTTGAGGAGAATACATTCTCCGGAAGCGTTGCCATGGTTCCTGCCGTATAGATCAGCGCCGCCGTTTCTCCTACGATACGTCCGATTGCAAGAATAATACCCGAGAGAATTCCGGGTATAGCAGACGGAAGCACAATCTTGAATACGGTACGCAGCTTGCCTGCTCCCAGTCCGAAGCTTGCTTCGCGGTAACTGTCCGGAACGGCTAAGAGAGCCTCCTCCGTTGTCCTCATAATCAGAGGCAGAACCATAATGGAAAGCGTTGCCGCTCCTGCCAGCAGAGAATATCCCCAGTTCAGATATGTCACAAAGAACAGCATACCGAACAGACCATATACAATCGAAGGAATGCCGGAGAGCGTCTCCGAGGTAAGCCTGACAATCGTTACGAACTTATTCCCTTTCTTCGCATACTCTACCAAGAAAATTGCGGTAAAAATACCGAAGGGAATTGCCACAGCCAGCGCAATTACTGTCATAAGCAATGTATTAATAATGGACGGAAGCATGGACACATTCTCTGAGTTATATGTCCATTCAAACAGGGAAGGGCTGAGATACGGCACACCCCTTACCAGGATATAGGCAACCAGGAAAATCAATACAGCAAACGTAATGGCAGCCGATATCCATACCAGAAGGCGAAGCATCATAGACAGCGGGCGGACTTTCTTTTTGCCCCTTCTTTTCCTTTTCTGAAGCACTTCCGGTTCATTCTTCGTATTCGCGGTTAATTCCGACGTCATGCCTTCATCCTCCTTTTTAATGCGGAAAACGACAGATTAATAATCAGTATAAATACAAATAACACAACGCCCGTCGCGATCAGAACCTCTCTGTGCAGTCCGGTCGCATATCCCATCTCTATAACGATATTGGCTGTGAGGGTACGGACTCCCTTAAAGATACTGACAGGCATTCTGGGCTGGTTGCCCGCTACCATAATCACGGCCATGGTCTCTCCGATTGCCCTTCCGATTCCTAAGACAACTCCGGCAAGAATACCGGACTTTGCTGCAGGAAGCACCGTGAAAAATACTGCCCTTTCATGCGTTGCGCCAAGCGCAAGAGCGCCTTCATAATAACTGTTCGGAACCGCGCGGATCGCGGATTCGCTGACTCCGATAATCGTGGGCAGAATCATAATGCCAAGCAGAATCGATGCGGTCAGGATACTCTTTCCATTCGTATCAAACCGTTCAAATACCATTCTAACCACAGGAACAATCACGACCAGGCCGAAAAAGCCATAGATAATGGAAGGAATTCCCGCCAACAGATCAACCGCGGGCTTTAAGAACTTATAGATTCCCTTCGGACAGAATCTTGCCATGAAAACTGCCGTCAGAATTCCAATCGGAACACCGACAATAATGGCGCCTGCCGTCACATAGATACTTCCTACTATCATGGGAAAGATCGAGAAAGAGGCCGGAACATTACTCGGCGCCCATTTGGTGCCGAACAGGAAATCCAAGAATCCCACCTCCCGCATTGCGGGCACGCCGTTTGCGAACAGGAAGACACAGATTAGAAATACCGCCAGAATCGAGGCTGCGGCCGATACCATGAAGACATATTTCATTACGATTTCTTTCACATTTTTCATCTCAGTTTACCCTTCTTTAAGAACAAAGAATCTCAGATACCCGAACAGGCTCTTAAGTGCCCGGGCTTACCGCCCCGGCACTTAAAACCTCATGCTGCGTGAATTTTATTCTGTCTGCTTACTGTACGTCAGCCCAGCTTGTAACCTCGCCGACATAAATCTGTCTTACCTGCTCAGAGGTTAAATTGTCAATCGGATTCTCGGTATTTACAATTACCGCGATACCATCAAGCGCAATCTGAATTCCGTTCAGAGTCTCTGCCTCAGTATCCTTCAGCGCACGGCTTGCCATACCGATATCAAGCGTTCCCTCTGCAACGCCGGTCATACCCGAAGTAGAATCCGTAGTCTGCAGCTCAATGGTTGCATTCGGATTCACAGCCTGGTATGCTTCAATCAGCTGCTCCATAACAGGGGATACGGAAGAAGATCCGCCTACCGAGATGGTGCCCTCAATAGCCTCTCCCGCATAAGCAGGAGCCTCAGAATCAACCGCGATATAATCCTCTGCTACAATTGCCTGTCCCTCTGCGCTCAGGATGAAATCGATGAAATCCTTAACCAGGCCGGTCGGCTCGCCGTTTGTCGCAATGTTGAACGGTCTGGATACCGCGTAGGTTCCGTTAATGATGTTGTCGGTCGTAGCCTCAACCCCGTCAATCGCTACTGCCGCTACTGCCTTTACCGTCTCATTCAGACTGCCCATGGATACATATCCGATTGCGTAGGGATCTCCGGCTACGCTTGTCAGCATAACGTCCGTTCTGCTTGCGATGTCTGCTTCCACGGTTGTCATATCCGTCGAGCTTCCGTCTTCGCCTTTTACCTCAATGCCCATTAACTCAATGAACGCTCCTCTTGTACCCGATCCGTCCTCTCTGGAAATTACGCTGATGGACCTGGAGGTATCAAAATCGGACGCCGCTTCTGTCGTTCCCTCGGTGGTTCCTTCCGTGCTGCCATCTTCCGTTGCAGCCGTTGTACCTGTGCTTCCCTGGGTCGTTGTTCCCTCATCATTGCTGCCGCAGCCGGCTAAGGACGCTGCCAGCAGTCCGCACACCAAAATTGTTGATAATAATTTTTTCATAATTTTCCTCTTTCCTGTCTTTGTTTTAATTTCTTTTTGTTTCTGTTTACAAGGCTCATTATAGGGTCACTTTGTAAAAAACACATTCTTTACACTGTAAAAACTATGTAAAAGCAGGTCAGATGGAACATGAACCCTTAATTTTACGGCATGCGCAGGACTTACAGCAGCGATTCATCAAGAACGATGGTGAACGGACCGTCATTTACAAGAGAAATTTCCATATGAGCTCCGAATTCACCGGTTACCACATCAACCCCCTTCTCTCTCAAATATGCCGCAAAGAATTCGTACAGCTCCTTTGCTCTTTTCGGTTCTCCCGCTTTGGTAAAGCTTGGCCGGTTGCCCTTTCTACAGTCCGCATACAAAGTGAACTGTGAAATAAGCATAAGCCCGCCTCCCACATCGGCAAGCGCCCGGTTTGTTTTCCCGTTCTCATCCGCAAAAATGCGCAGCTTCAGCATCTTATCCGCATAGAGCCGCGCCGTCTGTTCATCATCCTCTTCTCCGACTCCGAGAAGCGCCACATACCCCTGTCCTATCCTTCCTCTGTATTCCCCAAAAACGGCGACTTCCGCTCTTTTTACTCTCTGTATCACCAATCTCATCTTAATGACTCCTTTCCGATTCTTTCCACAGTCTCTTCAGATCTTTATCCTTTCTATGCCTTTTTTTCAAAATATTATGGTGTTTCTAAAGGTCCGGCATGCGGTTTCTTACATTTTCATTAATAATTCAAAAGAATTGAAAAGTTCTATTGTCCGCTTTCTTCCTTTGTGCTATAATCCTCATGAACTACAAAAGAGCGCGCATATCATATTAATATAGAAAGGCAGTGATAATTTGAAACAGTTCTTAAGCAAATACCGGCATGCATGGGTGTTATCCTACGGGATCCTCTACATGGTCTGGTTCGTATGGCTCGAGGAGCATATTACCAAAGAATATGCAGCCGTTCACATATGGCTTGATGACCTGATTCCGTTCAATGAATGGTTTGTCATCCCTTATTTTTTATGGTTTGCTTTCATTGCGGTAACAGTAGCGTACTTCTTCTTTACATCCAGAAGCGATTTTTACCGCTGCTGCGCTTACCTGTTCACGGGAATGACAATTTGCCTGATCATTTATACGATCTGGCCGAACGGTCAGAATCTCCGTCCGGACCTGGATGCCCTGGGCCGCGACAATATTCTGATCGATATTGTACAAATGCTGTATACAACCGACACCTCCACCAATGTGTGCCCGAGCATTCATGTATTTAACTCCATCGCCGTCTGTATCTCCATTTACCACAGCGACTCTCTGCGCAGGAAGAAGTTTATTTTCCCTTCCGCAGTGGTTCTGGCGGTTCTGATCTGTATGGCAACCGTGTTCCTCAAGCAGCATTCCGTATTTGACGGTATCTGCGCCATTGTTTTAATTGCTGCCCTGTATCCCTTCGTATACGGACGTGCGTATCAGCGGCAGAAGGCCAGACGCCTGTCTGCCGGACGTGTTCAGGAATAAAATTCTCGCCGGAGAGCATATCTATCTGTTCCCCGGCGTTCTTTTTTTCTTATCCGAACTTGAATATCTTTCTTGAAACGAAATACCCTGCCTCTACAACCTTCCTGCCAAGCTTTGTCTTACAGTTCATTCCCACTCCGAGTACATTCGAGCGGATTCTCCGGTACAGCTTTTTGTCTTTCTCCTTCAGAAACTGCCACAGCTCATCTCTCTTGGCGAAGCTTTCCGCATCTCCCTTCTTAATCAGATACACGGAAGATACGGTCATCATAATCGACAGATAACGCGTCATATAATTCTTAAGCTTCTTATTCTTAATCTGAGAAAGGTTATGAGACTCAATAATAATCCGGTTTACCTTAAGCTGCTGATCAATCCGTTCCATAATTATCTTCTCATTGACGGACTGATCCTCCCTTCCGATAAAATAATGATACAGATTCACATTCAGATAATACAGGGTCTTAACATAAGGCAGCGGCTGATATACGAATATATTATCCACATAGAAGGTATGCGCCGGAAGCTTAAGTCCGCAGTCCAGCAGCAGCTTCGTGCGGTATATGGCGGAATGCATCAGAATATACTGTCCCTGATGGAAATGCATCACGTCATCCCAGCCGAAGACCCGATCCTGCGGCAGAGCTGTGCGGTAGCTGATTACCTTCCTGCGCTTCTCCCCGACCTTATCATAGACATAATTGGCCACCATCAGGTCTACGCTTCTGCCATCCTGTGTCAGATCCCGAAGCACCTTCATCATTTCGGCCAGAGCTTTCTCACTGACCCAGTCATCGCTGTCCACCACCTTAAAATACAGTCCTCTTGCATTCTTAAGTCCCGTATTTACCGCCTCTCCGTGTCCTCCGTTCTCCTGATGAATCACACGGACAATCTCCGGATAGATTCTCTCGTATTCATCCGCGATCCTGCCCGTATCATCCTTCGATCCGTCATCTACAATCAGGATCTCCAGATCCTCTCCGCCGGAGAGCAGAGAGTCTACTGCCCTGCGCATATATGCCCCGGAATTATAACAGGGAATCGTTACACTTAGCAGCTTCATAATCCGTCTCCTCCCTTTCTAATTTCTATAGCTGAAAAAAATATTTCCGGCATCCGAAAACTGTTTTTCGGCATCATCCAGCGTAACCCGGACGGTTCTGCCTGTCTCCGGATCCAGCCAGGTAACTGTCTGAGAATCATAGCCTGTAATCAGAACGGCCGAATCCTCATCCCGAAACGCGATCACCGGAGAATTCATATACACATAATACAATACCTGATCCAGCGTCGCGCCTTTCAGATTCAGGAATTGTGCTCTCAGGTACCGGTCAAACGCATCCGCGATCGAACCGTCGGCAAGGGACAGTCCGGACGTATCCGCCTCAACATTTTGGTAAGCGAAGATCATCGATACCGCTGCCTCAATGGATTGATCGGATGAGATCAAAGGAACCATAAGCTGCGCGCTGCTTCCCTTCTTTCCCCGCTCCCAGACAACGGTTCCATTCCTGCTGATCACAACGCCGACCGCGCCGTCCGCGGCCGCTACGGCCTCTCCCGCGGCAGGATAGGATCCGATTATCTCGCCGAAGCTGTATGCATACCATCGCTGCGGCATAGTCTCAGGCTCTTCGACCCGTACCGTTGTATCCTGTGTAATCACTGTATTCAAAGTATCCGATTGCTTCGGCGTATCTTCTATTATGAAGGAATCCGGAAGGGCAAGGTAGTATTCTGTCAGTGTAAGCTCCGTCACCCGGTTTGTGACAGAGATTGGTTCACTGACCTCCGTCACCATATTCAGAATCGAATCGATCCCCGCGTCCCGATACCTCCCGTCTTCCGGCCTCATCAGCGTAAGGGTCAGAACATTTCCGTTCACGGACGCTCCCGTCACAAAGGTCCCTTCCCTGGGAGTATAATCCTTCAGGATCGTAAGCTCCGGATCAAGGATCCGGATCCGGTACATCGGATCAATCCTGGTTCCGTCAGCCGTATAAGTGATGGCTGATGCTTCGGCAAAGCCGCAGATGAGATTGCTGTCAATTCGGCCAAGAAGGAAGATTACCTCGCCTTCCCCCGCCGGAATCTCGCTCAGCTCTCCCGTCTCCAGCTTCAAAACCTGTATGGTCTCCGCCAGACCATTCTCATTTCTTTCCTCCCATGCCACATAATCTGCGTCCGCCGAATAGATCAGTCCTCCATCCCTGATATCCTCACATACCACAAGAAGCTGCCTGGAGGTCAGATTATAAGAATACAGCTTATCATACAGCGTAAAATAGAAGATATCCAGAGAGCTGCGGTAACAGAAGTCTCCTACCTCTTCCTTAAGCACCTGCCACGGCTGCGCAAGCGGAATATAGACCTGCTCTTCAATCCTGCCCTCCTGCCTGATATACCGGTACAGCACGATTGCCATCCTTCCCTCATAGTCTCCCCGATTCATATAACCGTATACCATGAAGTCGATATTGCCGCTCTCATCCATGTTCAGCAGCCTGACCTCATGATTATCATACGAATCCCTGACAAAATCCGTGTTGTCCTGTCTGAATGAGAACACCTTCACCAGAGCATTCTCCGCAAAATTATAGTACCACAGTTCTCTGTTTCTTACAAATGCCGCCATATTTCCGGCATCGTTCACCAGATACGGCACCTCTGTCTGCGATGTGATCCCCAGCTTGAACTCTCCTTCGGACAGGCTGATATGCTCCGGATTAAAGATGGTCTCCATTGTCCTTTCATAGTTCAGCAAATACATTCTGTTTGATGTATAGCGAATCCTGAAACATTCCCGCACTGTATAGAGCTCAAGTCCCGTTCCTGTTTCGGCCTGAACCGGGTATTCCAGCACCACCTGCGCAATATCAGAGCTGATTTCCGTAACCGAAGGAACCGGTTCCTTTATTACCTGCGGCGTCAGCTCTCCCCATGTCAGCAGATCAAAGCTCGAATAGATGTCCACCCTCGCAAGCGTCGTTGTATCAGAGGATGCTTTCGATTCCATGTATCTTTGATATTCCACAGCATCCTCCTTCGAGAACATGGCCTCATGGAATGACAGCGCGAAGTCCAGATGCTCTGCAAGATGCGTGTTGTTATATACCCTGACCCTTGTATAATAATAATACTTACGGCTCTGTGAATTCACAAGCGTCATGGTCAGCAGATATTCCGTATCTGTCTCAAGCTCTGCCTGCAGGCGGACCGTCGCACTCTTATCCCCGTTCTCCATCCGCTCCATGGCATGGATCGTTCCTGAGTCAACCGTCCTGCCGTCCAGATCCGTAAGCTCATATTCAAATCTCTTAATTGTATTCTCATTCTCCGTTATCCGCACATCAAACACCGGCTGAGCGGACAGCGGCGTAACCGTCTCCCGCATCAGCAGTGGATCCATCCTTACTGCATACCCGTACAGTCTGTTGATTTCGTAAGAATCCACAGATAACGTGATGCCCGGAAGAGCCGCCTCACTCATGTGCGTGGTGCTCGTTTCATTGCTGTATACAACCTCCGGCATACGGGATCCGAAGTAGAACAGCGAGCCGGCAAATACAAAAACCAATATCAGAATCCGATAAACGATTTTCATTCTTTCCGCAACCTTCCTGTCATACCGTCCGGCAGAAGCAGCCTTCCAAGAAGCGGATCCACATTCAGAAACGTCCTGCACTGCTCATATTCCCGGACCTTTTGCTTAAGCTCATTTACTCCCGGCATTCTTTCCCTTCTGACACACCGAAGCAGAATATTCTTCGGCGTATGTTCCATGTCGATAAATTCCAGAATCTGTGTCTGATACCCGCAGCATTCCAGAATTCTGGCTCTTAACGCGTCCGTGAACAGGGCGGCTGTCCGCTCCCGGATCAGCCCGTATCCAAGGATTGGTTTTAGCGCCTCGCACTGGATCTGCCGGTTCAGCTCATGCTGGCAGCACGGAACCGACAGAATCACCGCTGCATTCCAGAGAACCGCCTTATACAGCGCGTAATCCGTTGCCGTATCACATGCGTGCAGCGTTACCACCATATCCGCCGCGTCCGCTCCCTCATATGACGCAATATCTCCGTGAAGGAACGTAAGCTTCTCATAACCGCAGCGCTTGGCAAGCGCGCTGCAGTCCGCAATCACATCCTCCTTCAGATCAAGTCCCGTAATCCGGATATCCATTCCCTTCTGTTCATGCAGATAATAGTACATGGCGAAGGTAAGATACGATTTGCCGCAGCCGAAATCAATGATCCGAAGCTCTTTTCTCTCCTTTTCCTCCGCCCGCTTCCTCAGCTCAGGAAGGATATCGTCAATGAATTCAAGGAACCGGTTAATCTGCCGGAACTTGTCATACTTTGCCTTTACAATTCTTCCATCATCCGTCATAACCCCAAGCTCACAGAGAAACGGGATCTTCGTTCCCTCCCGTATCAGGTACTGCTTCTCCCTGTTATGCGCCGCCGCCCGGACGATCCTGGCAGCGGCAAACCTGCGTTCCTTCACCGATGCCTGTCCCTTTTTGCTAATCAGGACTGTCGCCTGTCCCGCCGCGCCCTTCAGCTCCGCCTGCCGGAAAAGCCCCTCAAACCATTCCGGCAGCGCAGAAAGCAGCTCCTCCTTATTATAGTTTCTGTGATATACCCTGGTTCCCCGGTATTCCTCCGCCTGATAATACACCTGCTTCCGGCCCTGCACCTGCCGGATCTTAATTTTGGAAATCTCCTCCTGTCTTGTTGAATGACTGATCACAATCTGATCCAGCCCGTCTCCGACATATCGGTCAAATATCTCATATATCTTCTGATCCATCGTAATACCGCTCCGTTCCCCTGCTTCTTTCCCTGCTATTGTAACCGCTTTTTATCAAAACCACAATGCCATATTTATAAAGAATTCCGAAACTTTCTCACGGCATGGCAAAATCCCGCATGCCTGCGCATATATTTATAGCAAATTCTGTTATCAGGCAGACAATATGGCATATCCTACTTATATCTATGATCCCTACCGCACGGCAGATCCGTCCGGCAGGCCCTCGTCCGGCTATCTGGCCGGACTCTATCCCGCCGCTGCCAGACGGATACAGGCGGAAGCAAAGCGCGAATGTACGCGGCTCGATCACCCGGGGAGCGTGCTGTATGACGAATATCCGGATAAAGAGTCCATTCTCTATCTGACCGACCTTATCTTCTTCCGGATTGCGGAGAGTCCCGAAGAGCTTGTGAACTCCGGCATGTTCATACCGATCACCTCCGGGAAGCCGGACTTCCAGAACCGGATCAAAGAGGACGGAACCTCCCCCCATCTCTCCTCTCCCCTCTATGACCTGATTAAGACACTGCTGCTGCAGGAAATTCAGCGGACAAGAGGCGAACAGCCCGCCGAATTCTGACTCCTTTCCGCGCGGCCGTCCCGGGGCCTTAAAAACTAAGATGCCCCGGAACGGCTGCCGGTATCGTCAGGGAATCAATCACATCTCCCTTCAGACTTTTCAATGTAAATACATGGTCCTCATATATCATATAGCTCTTCTCATTCCCATTCTTCGGAATTGCTGCCGAGCCGGGATTCAGATAATAATACCAGCCACCCTCCTTCCGCTCCTTCCTCTCGAGCGCCGGCACATGGGTATGCCCGTGGAGCAGAATATCTCCGTTCTTAAGCGGCGGCAGCTGATCCTGATTATAATGATGCCCGTGAACGGCAAAGATTGTAAGGCCATCAATCCACAGCAGGGCATAATCCGCCATAACCGGGAATTCAAGCACCATCTGATCCACCTCTGCTTCACAGTTGCCGCGCACGCACAGCAGCTCATTCTTCACCTGATTCAGCCGGGTAATTACTTCCTTAGGCTGGTATTCGTCCGGAAGGTCGTTCCTTGGGCCGTGATAAAGCAGATCTCCAAGCAGAATCAGCTTCTGCGCCCCCTCCTTCTGATATTGCTCAAGCAGCGCAATACAGCTTGATGCCGAACCGTGAATGTCCGACGCAATCATCCATTTCAAGACTGTGCTCACTCCTTTCTTTCATCTCTGCATTTTCTGCGGATTCTGTCAGATCTATTATATCTGTATATCTTTGGAGGATCAATCCCCCTTGCATTCTGAAAATAAAATGTTATAGTAGAATTCGGAAAGGCCACCTGCGCTTTTCTCAATATATAAAAAAGGTTGGTAACTCATATGCTTCTGATCTATGTACTGCTAGGTATTCTGGTCTGCTTCCCGCCCGTTCTGTTTTTCCTGATCTGGCCGGGCCGCAGCACCCGCAGCATGCGCGCGCCATTTGAACGCCGCAACTTTGCCCACAGAGGGCTGCATACCCCCGACAAATCCGTCCCGGAGAATTCCCTTGCCGCATTCCGGGACGCGGTTCGCGCCGGATATGGGATCGAACTGGATATTCAATTTACAAAAGATGAACAGATTGTCGTCTTCCATGATGATACCCTTGACAGAGTCTGCGGCGTTCACGGCCGGGTAGACGACTATACCCTAAAAGAGCTGACGTCCTTCTCTTTATGCGGAACCGGAGAGAGGATTCCTCTGTTCTCAGAGGTGCTCTCCCTTGTGGGAGGCCGCGTTCCGTTAATCGTCGAGTTAAAAAGCGGAAGGAAGAATTCTCTCTTATGCAGCAAATCCCTCCGGCTTCTGAGGCGGTATCAGGGACCTTACTGTGTGGAAAGCTTCAATCCCCTGATTGTTGCCTGGTTCCGTTTCCATGCTCCCGATATTCTCCGTGGACAGCTGTCCGCGTCCATAGCGGAATTCCGGGAGGAAGCTCCTGCATACCGGGCCTTCTTTCTGTCCTATCTGCTTACGAATGTGGCGGCCAGGCCTCATTTTATCGCATATGACAAAAAGACCCGCCCGTTTACGGCAGGTCTTGCGGAATTGCTCGGCGCCATGAGCGTTGTCTGGACGGTCCGTCCCGGGGATCCCATTGATAAGATTGCAGCCTTTCATGACGCCGTAATCTTTGAATTCTACCGTCCTCCGATCAGGAACCGCCGCGGATCGGCGTCGCGACGATAATTCTTGTTCTTTCTTCATCCGGATCGTATTCCATTCCAATCTGGATATTAATCTTTTTGCCCGCGGAAAGCACATACTCTCTGATGCGCGCCGTGTAAGCATATACCGTATAAGCCTCTTCCTTCCGGTTCTCAAACGCAGCGCTGCCCGATAATGCTTCAAGCAGACGATCGGTTATGCGGTTGCGTTCCTCCAGGGAGAGGTTTCCTTCACGGCTTCCCGTAAGAGTCATTCTGGTCTGTACCTCTTCAAATCCGTTCTGCTCATACAGCTTTTCTGCCAGCTCCTTATACTTAAGAATCCTGTCCGTATCCTCATAAATCGTAAGCCGGAGCAGAACATAATCCGAGGTTTTGTTCTCTCCGATCAGACGCACGCTGCTTAGCTTTGTCGCAGCGTATCTGCCCGATTTTTCGAATCCTATTTCCAACCTTGAATCAGACGCTTCCTCATAAAACGGCCCGTCTATGTTCAGTCCGATTCCTTCTGCCAGAGTAAATAAAGCCTCCTCCCTCTCACTCCTGTCTGCAAACCCGTCCGGATACTCTGCAAGCATGATCAGAGAGCTTTCCATCGTATCCGTATTCGTCAAAGAGAATGCCTCCAGAATATCACCCTCCCGATCTGTCAGCCGGTTCATAATGACCTGTATTCCGACCGCCAGCCAGATCGCGGCCACAATCAGCAGGAGCAGCCTGTTCTTCTTCATGATTTGCCTCCTTGTTCCGGAAAATAATACCATCTCCTGTCTATTCTTCCCTTCTCCCGGAGGTTTATTCACCGTTCCGCGTCCATTTGCAGCCCCTCGTCAGTATGGTGACGCGATCCGGAAGCACTTCGGCAAAGCCCTCTGAGAGGACTGCCTCCTTCACCGCCTCGCCCTGCCGGATGCGGATTGTTCCGGGCCTTAAGAGCGCAGTCAGCGGAATATGCCCCTTCAGCACGCCGATGGTCCCTTCCTGCGTCATGATCTCCGCCATATGCGCCCGTCCTTCAAAGAAGACGCTCTCAGGCCCGATCATCCGTAATGTAAATGTATTCCCGGTATCTTCCATCCTTCCCTGCCCTTTCTCATATCTGCCGCAGCGTCTGATACTTCGCGGTCACATCATCAATACTGCCGGCATTCAGAAAACAGCTCTCCGGAATCTCATCATGAAGGCCTGACAGGATCTCAAAGAATCCTCTTATCGTCTCTTCAACTGGAACATACCTTCCGGGCAGCCCGGTGAACTGCTCCGCGACAAAGAAGGGCTGGGACAGGAATCTCTGAACCTTCCTGGCTCTGGATACAATCTTTTTGTCCTCCTGTGAGAGCTCATCCATTCCAAGAATCGCGATAATATCCTGAAGCTCCCGATACCGCTGCAGAATCTCCTGTACTCCTCTGGCCGTCCGGTAATGCTTTTCTCCGACAATCTCCGGATCCAGCATCCGGGAAGTCGATTCGAGCGGATCAACCGCAGGATAGATGCCAAGCTCCACAATGGAACGGGATAATACGGTTGTCGCGTCAAGATGAGCAAAGGTTGTCGCGGGCGCGGGATCCGTCAGATCGTCCGCCGGAACATAGACTGCCTGTACCGAAGTAATGGAGCCGTTCCTGGTAGAGGTGATGCGCTCCTGAAGAGCCCCCATCTCCGTCTGAAGCGTAGGCTGATAGCCCACGGCGCTCGGCATTCTGCCAAGGAGCGCGGATACCTCGGAGCCCGCCTGTGTGAAACGGAATATGTTGTCAATGAAGAGAAGCACATCCCTGCCTCCCTGATCCCGAAAATACTCCGCCATCGTAAGTCCGGTCAACCCCACGCGCATTCTTGCCCCGGGCGGTTCGTTCATCTGGCCGAACACCATCACGGTCTTCTCAATCACTCCGGACTGTGTCATTTCATGATACAGATCATTGCCCTCTCTGGTCCGTTCCCCGACGCCGGTGAAGACCGAATATCCGCCGTGTTCCGCCGCAATATTGGTGATCAGCTCCTGAATCAGAACGGTCTTGCCTACTCCCGCGCCGCCGAACAGCCCAATCTTGCCGCCCTTCTGATAATGGCAGAGCAGATCAACCACCTTGATTCCGGTTTCCAAAATTTCCGGGCTCGCGGACTGCTCCAGAAATTCCGGAGGCCTTCTGTGAATCGGAGCCCGGGCGGCTGCGGCCGGCGCCGGCATTCCATCAATCGGCTCTCCCAGAACATTGAACATTCTTCCAAGCGTTTCTTTTCCTACCGGCACCGTAATCGGGCCTCCGGCAGCCTTTGCAGCCATGCCCCGCCGCAGGCCGTCCGTAGCCCCCATCGCGATACATCTTACGGTATCGTCTCCCAGGTGCTGTGCCACTTCGACGGTCAGCTCCCGGCCTTCTTCAACAGAGCCGTCCGGGGCTTTCGGTATACGGACCGCGTCATAGATTGCCGGAAGCTTTCCTCCATCAAAACGGATATCCAGAACGGCGCCGATAATCTGCGTGATGATTCCCTTCATTTCTTCTGCCAAGGTTTGAGTCACTCCTTTTAATAATCTGCCTGTGAGCCCGCAATTATTTCTGTCAGCTCCCGTGTAATCGAGGCCTGTCTTGCCCGGTGGTAAGTCTGCTCAAGAGCCGCCATCAGATCCTCTGCATTGGAGGAAGCCGAATCCATGGCCTGCATACGGGCCGCATTCTCACTTGCGAAGGACTGAATCAGTCCTCCGTAGATCATACTGCTGATATAGTCCGGTATCAGGACCCGCAGCACCTCCTCCTCTCCCGGCTCATAGTTCATCTGCAGGAAATCCTCCTTTCCGTCCTCTGCCGCGCCGAGGAACGGCAGGTTTTTCTGTGTGTCAACCGGAAGGATTCTGACAACGGCCGGAATGTGAATGACCGTATTTTGAAACCCGGTAAAGGCCAGCCAGATCTCATCGATTTCATTCCCGTCAAACGCCCTGATAACCTCCTGCCCGATCCTGTCCGCATCTTTGACGGAGGGCGCGTTCATGATATCCGGATAATCCTTTCGGATTGAATACCCAAGGCCCGCAAGCATATCGCGCCCTCTTCGTCCGACTGCGTAGATTCCGGTCTTCTTCGCCTCAAATCCCTGATCCGCGACCGCCTTCACAAGACCGGCATTATAGCTGCCGGCAAGTCCTCTGTTCGAGGTGATTACGATAATTCCCGGATTCGTCCCGGATTTCGGAGTCAGGTACGGATGAGACAGACCTTCGGATCTGCGCAGAATACCGGCAATGGTATGATACAGAGCGCGGAAGTAAGGCAGCGTATTCTCTGCTTTTGTTCTTGCCCTCTGCAGCCGGACGGTCGCAACCAGCTTCATCGCCCTTGTAATCTGCCCGGTGCTTTGAATACTTTCTCTGCGCCGTTTAATCTCTCTCATGGAAGCCATCTGTCTTGCCATTCCTTTCTGCTTCTTGAAATAATTTCTTAAACTGTGCAACAGCCGCACCAAGCCTGCCTTCCAGTTCTTCGTCAAGCTGCTTCTTTTCTCTGATTTCCTTTGGTATCTCCGGATATCTGGCATCAATATACTCCGTCAGCCCGGCTTCAAACCGGCCTACCTGATCCGCTTCGATATCAAGCAGATATTTCTTCACGGCCGCAAACAGAATGATCACCTGATATTCGACCGGTACCGGCCGGTATCTCGGCTGCTTTAAGATTTCCCGAAGCCGCTCTCCCTGCGCCAGCTTCTCCCTGGTATCCGCATCCAGATCTGAGCCGAACTGCGCGAATGCCGCAAGCTCCCGGTACTGCGCCAGTTCGATCCGCAGAGAGCCCGCAATCTTTTTCATCGCGGGAATCTGAGCAGAACCGCCCACTCTGGAAACCG
>DVNP01000197.1 GCA_018714285.1 Candidatus Caccomorpha excrementavium
TCTTGCGCGAACCTCCTTGATATTCGATACCATTTTGGGCAGAACATCCAGCTGCGTTCCGAGGGCAATGACGGGAACACCCTCAGTAATCAGAGAAAGTGTTCCGTGCTTAAGTTCTCCGGCCGCATACGCCTCGGAATGGATATAGGTAATCTCCTTGAGCTTGATCGAACCCTCACAGGAGAGAGCATAATCCAGGCTTCTGCCGATAAAGAACAGATCCTCCGTCCGGACCAGACGCCGGCTGATATCCTTAATCCGCGATCCAAGAGACAGAGTCTCTTCTATGGAATGAGGGGCAGACAGAAGCCGGCGCGTCAGGCAGGAGCATTCCCGGCGGGAGATTGTTCCGCGCGCAAGAGCAAATCGAAGAGCAATCAGGTAGAAGCAGGCCAGCTGGGAGGTATAGGCCTTCGTACTGGCTACGGCGATTTCGGGACCGGCATGGGTATACAGGACATAATCGCTTTCTCTGGCAATGGAAGAGCCCTTGACATTCACAATGGAAAGCGTTGTGGCGCGCCGTTCCCTGGAAAGCCGGAGTGCCGCGAGAGTATCCGCGGTCTCTCCGGACTGTGATACCGTAATAACTAAGGTATGTTCATCCAGAATCGGATCTTGATACCGGAATTCCGACGCGATTTCTACACTGACGGGAATTCTCAGCAGGCGTTCAAACAGAATCCGTCCGATTAAGCCCGCATGCATGGCCGTTCCGCAGGCTGTAATGATGATACGGTTCACGCTGCTGAATATAAAATCCGGAATTCCATCCGCTGTAAAGTCTGGCAGATAATATTCCGTTATGTCCTGCTCGTTCGGGACAAAGGTATTCTTCAGCAGCCGCGGAGTAATTGTGCGGCGCAGGGCATCGGGCTGCTCGTGAATCTCTTTGAGCATATAATGTTTGTAGCCGTTCTTCTGAGCGGAGGACATATCCCAGTTAACATGAAGAATCTGAGGGGCAGCCAATTTCCCATTAAGGTCGGTTACTTCGATTTCATTCGCAGTCAGAACGGCGATCTGATTCTCCGGCAGTACGAAATAGTCCTTAGAATAACGAAGCAGCGCGACCATATCGGAGGCCACGACAGAGCCTTCCTCGGTATGGCAGATCACAAGCGGGCTGCCCTTGCGGATACAGTAAATAATCCCCGGTCTGTCGGAGAAGAGGATACAGAACGCATAGGCCCCCTCCAGGCGGGGAACTGCCCTCTGGATTGCTCCCTTCGGATCCTCTTCATACAAAGAATCTATCAGCATAGCCGCAATTTCACTGTCTGTCTGGGAGACGGGCCTGCGGCCTCCCCTGGCAAGCTCTCCCGCCAGAGAGTGGTAATTCTCAATAATCCCGTTGTGAATCAGCGTTACCCTTCCGCAGGAATGAGGATGAGCGTTCACCTCGGATACTCCGCCGTGCGTAGCCCAGCGGGTATGGCCGATTCCGCATGAAGAATGAAGCTTTCCGGCGATTTTTTCATTCAGCCTTGCAACTTTTCCGACTGATTTTTCCGTTACAATTTTCCGGTTCACAAAGCATGCGATTCCGGCGCTGTCATACCCACGGTATTCCAGAGCCGAAAGCCCGTCCATCAGAACCTTTGCTGCGTCAAGATACCCGGTAAATCCAATAATTCCACACATTGACATTCTCCTTTTCGATATTCAGTTCTCAAGGTACAATCCGGATATGACGCCTCTGTAAGCTGCGGTCGCCCGCAGGGTTTAACGGCATATGACGCACCCGGATGATGCGGGAAGGCATCCGCCGAACTTTCGATACTCCTTCCACCTCGTCAACTCTCCATATCATTCGTCCGGGAAAGTACTGGCGCTAATAGGATCCGGCAGATTCGGATAGAAAGCATATATCATCATATGCCATACAAAGCTCTGTGTGCATGGTACCATGGCATATATACGATGCCTTCTGTCCGGCTCCGGAAAGCATTTCTGCTGTGATGTTCATAAAAGGTTCCATATTCGAAACCTTTTTGTGAAATTACGAATCGGACGATTTCGTAATGCCTATTATAGTAGCATAAGATAAGAAATATGTCAAGATTTTGCAATGCTTTTAGATCCGGATTTCCCCGGCATAGCTTGTCGCGAAAATTCTCCGAATCTCATCCAGGGAATCCGTCTGTCCGAGCGCCCAGATCAGCTTGGTAACGGCGGCCTCTGTTGTCATATCATAGGCCGGAATCACTCCCTGCCTAAGAGCAAGCTTTCCGGTCTGGTATATGGACAGATCGCTCCGTTCATAGAGACACTGACTGGATACGACGACCGGAATTCCGTTTTCTGTTAGATTCTGCAGCTTGGAAATCAGATCCCGGTGGACAAAATGAATTCCTCCCGCGCCGAAGGCCTCAATCACAATGCCCTTGTAATTCATATCCAGAAGCATATCGAAGATCCGGGGATTCAGTCCGGGAGTAAGCTTGATTAAAAAGACTTCGGAGCAGAGATTGGAAAGCAGGCGGCATTTGCCGGAAAGCGGCGGAAGAACCTTATGATTAATGGTAAGGCCTTCCGAATTAATGAGGCCGACATCCTCGCAGTTCACGCTTTCAAATGCGTCAAAGCCCGTTGTCCGTACCTTGACCGCCCGGCAGCCAAGGATAATTCTCCGGTTAAATGCGATGAAGATACCGGGCAGGGCGCTTGCCGACATGGCGAATGCGTAGCGGAGATTATCCGCCGCGTCCGTCAGAGGATGGGAAAGCGGCAGCTGTGATCCGGTCAGGACAACCGGGATGGGGATATTGGGAAGCATAAAGGTCAGGATGGATGCGGTATAAGCCATTGTGTCCGTTCCGTGCGTAACCACGATGCCGTCGTAATCCGGATAGGCTTCGTAGATATTTCTGGCTATGATCACCCATTCCTCCGGCTGAATATTCGAGCTGTCCAGATTAAGGATGCTCTTTGCCGTAATGTCATAAGCGTCCGCAAGGCCGGGAAGACAGGAAAAGAGATTCGTAATATCAAGAGACGGCGCAAGTCCGTCCGGCGTCTGAGCCGATACGATTGTTCCGCCGGTCGCCAGGAGAAGAAGCTTTTTTCTGGTATTCATCATTATAATAAGCCGCGTGGGCATACTCCTTTCTATGTGATATCCGTCCCATTATAGCATGAGAAGCAGAATTCGTAAATTGTGATCTGCAGCTTTATTTCATGAGAAAATCCTTCATTTCAAGAATCTGCGTATGATTGTGTTCTAATTGGGGATTGAAAATACAGATGGGCTGGAGTAAAATATCTATGTTTCGAATAAGCAGATACAGGAATGGAGGAGCAGCATGCTTGAACTAAAGAACATTTCCTTCGGCGTCAGCGAGAGCACGGAGCAGAAGGAGATCTTAAAGGATATATCGCTCACGATAAAGGACGGTACGTTTACCGCGATTACGGGTCCGAATGGAGGCGGCAAATCGACACTTGCAAAATTAATTATCGGCATCGAACGGCCGACTTCAGGGCAGATTCTGTTTGACGGAGAGGATATTACGGAATTGTCCATCACGGAACGGGCCAGGCGTTCGATTGGCTTCGCGTTTCAGCAGCCTGTCCGGTTTAAGGGAATTACTGTGCGGGATCTGATTACGATTGCCGCGGGAAGCCGCCTGTCAACTAGCGGAGTCTGCGGATATCTGTCCGAGGTGGGACTTTGCGCGAGAGATTATATCAATCGCGAAGTGAACGCCAGCCTGTCCGGCGGAGAGCTTAAGCGGATTGAAATTGCGACGATCCTTGCCCGCAAAACAAAGCTCTCGGTATTTGACGAGCCGGAAGCGGGAATTGATCTCTGGAGCTTTCATAATCTGATCCGCGTCTTTGAAAAAATGCATGAGGAAGTCAACGGTTCTATTGTAATTATCTCTCATCAGGAACGGATTCTGAATATCGCGGATGAAATCATAGTCATTGCGGACGGAAAAATCGTCAGGCAGGGAGAGGGAAAGGAGATTCTTCCCGATCTGCTTGACAATACCGCGTCCTGCCGCTTTTACAAGGAGGAAAAATAAATGGATGCAATACAAAAGGAACTGCTGATGCAGGTGGCGGATCTTCACGAAATTCCGGCGGGGGCATATAACTTCCGGGTGAACGGCGAAGCCGCGGGGAGAAATACAACGGAGCATATCGACATTGTTACCAAACAGGACAGGCAGGGAATCGATATCTATATCAAGCCGGGAACCGTGCATGAGAGTGTGCATATTCCGGTGATCTTAAGCCAGGCCGGATTGACGGAGACCGTATATAATGATTTTCATGTCGGTGAAGGAGCGGATGTTACGATTATCGCCGGCTGCGGAATTCATAACGGCGGAAGTCAGAAATCAGAGCATGACGGAATTCACAGCTTCTATCTGGAGAAGGGGGCAAAGGTCAGATATGTCGAGAAGCATTACG
>DVNP01000198.1 GCA_018714285.1 Candidatus Caccomorpha excrementavium
ATACTATAAACAGATAAGTAATTCGACAGCCAAAAAGCAGAAGTTCCGACAAGACAATTATACATATCTGTTTCTTATCAAAGAAGAATTTTTCCCATAGACACAGAAAATTTTACGCCCTCCAACATTCCATGAGAAGTTTGAGGCGAACGACCTCTTATTACTCGACTAAAAGGCCTACAGACGAAATAATCGCCTGCTTTCTACTCGACCTTCTTAGGCAAATCACCAGCAACCCCCTATTCTTTTCATTTCTTATCCACCTCACATTTTAGAATATAAATCTCTTTTAAGTCATCAATCGCCATTTCCACATCAAAGGTATGGAAGCCCAGCCAGCAGTCGTTCATTGTCTCTGCATCAGCAATCCGGAAAATGGTTTGGCTGTTCTCGCCGGTGTAGTAGTGCCAGTAGCGGTAGACATAACCGCTCCAGTACATTACTTCATTGGAATAGAGAATTCCGGCCTGTTTTAATCCTCCGGCCTCATCATTTAATTCTTCCAGAATATATTCTTCACCGGCCCATTGCAATCGGTCATAAGTGTCATCCAGCGATGCAGCCGTTTGACTGTTCATAAAAGTCTGGATAAAGGAGGGGCAGTCATATGCATTTTTTCGTGCAAGTTCAAACAGACGGCCCTGAATATCACAAAGCTGCCGCTGATCCGTCCTAAGATTTACCATTTATTCACCTGCTTTCAAAATTTCATCAAAAAACCGGCCTTCCCGTCTGTATTTCCGGCAAATTTCATCTGCCAGAGCAATTCCGGCAGAACGATTCATGCTGCTTTTTATCTTTAGATCTTCACGCTCTTTATCAGATATTTCCTGCTCGTCCAGAATTCTGATTTTATTACATGCTTTTTGTGTTAGAGCTACATATTGCTTTCCAAGTTTCAAAGCAGAGAGACTATTGATCAGGGCAAAATCTGTAATCTCTCCGTTGAAAAAACGATCCAATACGATAAACATTCGATCGTTAGCGATATATCCGATAATCATATCACAGCCTGATGCCATGGAAGCGTAATGCTGATAAATGCGGGAGCCTTTTACCAGGTTCAGTTTGCCCCGATTATATGCAATTAACAGTGCCCAGTCTAAACAGACTTCTACATTAAGAATTCTGAGGCCGGCAAGATTAGCCTGTAAGGTATAGAGCCTGCATGCCGGATAGTTGCATATCAGGGTGAGTGGATGCATCCGTTCTGTACCCATGTAAAAACCCTTGCCAAAGTCACATCTGTCACGGCTGATGGGAGCGATGAGACCATGCAGCTCGGATTTGGAACCGTGATAGAGTGTAACCGTATCATCGGATACAGGGACGGAAGTAACCTGTTGTCGGAACCCATTTACATTAATATCTGAACAGAAAACATGAATTTCTTTAAGGTGATCAGAATCTGCCATATAATCCCCTTTATCGCTATAATATCTTATATTTTCTGCAATCATTATACCATTGAAAAAGGTAGAACACAATATCTATAAAATAGATGAATAGTATAATATTTTATATACAGTTATCGTGTTTGTCTTCCTTGTTTCATCATGGATTCCGCTTCTGGCCTCTGTGGGTTACAGAGATAAGGCAGGCAAAGAAGTTTTTATCGGTAAAGTGTTCCGAGACTAATTCAAATGGGGGATGATGTGATGATTGGTATGCCGGACAGCCCGGAGAGATCAGCGTCCGGATATCTGACGGGAATCTGAGCGGCGAAACGAGGATCAATGTAGAAAAATGATAAGGCAAAAGAACAGATAGAATTCTGCCTTGTAGTAATAAGGCTTCTTATTCCCTTGACTGCACCCCATACCCTGATGTAAACTGTAACGTATACGAAAAAGCCCGGAATTCACATCTCTTCCCGGCTGCGTTCAGGAAAGGGATGTCGGAAGGCATGCCCTTTGCCGTATCTCATAAAACAAGATTCCCACGAAAGGAGCCCCGCCCGTTGCCCTACTACGAATTAATTAAAAACTTCGAAAAAGTCCGATCCTACATCCGGGAGTTTTATATCTACGGCTTTAAGAGCAGAACCGAATACGATGCCAAAAGCGCGCGCTCCTATGATGACGAACGGCGCAGAATCGAGAGCTGGCTGGGAGATTACATGCACTTTACCCAGACGGCGGAGGGGAAGAATGTATTCCTGTCCGTGGACAGCCGTGTTACCCGCAGGAACCCCTTCTATAAAGCATGGAAGGCAAAGAGCTTCACAGACGGAGATATCACGCTGCATTTTGCGATCTTTGATATTCTCTATACGCCGGAAGTGAAGAAAACGCTTGCCGAACTGGTTGAAGAGATTGATCAGCTTCTGTCTTACCGGATGACGTTTGATGAGTCTACTGTCAGAAAGAAATTGAAGGAGTATGCGAAGGAAGGAATTATTCAAATCGAAAAAGAGGGGCGCAGGGTATGGTATCGCAGAAGTCCCGATACGGATCTTTCCGGACTGAAGGATGTGATTGACTTCTTCAGCGAGGTTGCCCCGTGCGGCGTAATCGGCTCCTTCCTGCAGGACAAATGTATGTTCCGTTCTGCGCACTCCAGGCGCAAGCCTCTGTTCTCGTTTAAGCACCACTACATGACGCAGGCGATGGACAGCGATGTGATGGCGATGCTCTTCGAAGCGATTCAGGAGAGACGTTACGTCATGGTTGATAATCTGAGCAGGCATTCGGACAAGGTCCGGACAATCCGTCTGGTGCCGCTTAAGTTATATATCAGCGCGCAGAACGGCCGTCAGTATCTGATTGCCTATCATGAGAAGGCAGGGAGGCTGAGTTCGTACCGGTTGGATTATTTGTCCAATGTAAGGATCGAGGAGGAGATGTGTGAAGAATTCGATGCTCTGCGGGATGCGCTTCGCGGGGCGGAGAGCCATATGTGGGGCGTTAATTGCAAGAAGAATCTTAAGGATACTGAGCATGTCGAGTTCGAGCTGAGAGTCGGAGAGGGTGAGGAGTTCATTGTCCAGAGATTAGAGCGTGAGAAGCGGTGCGGGCGGGTTGAGAAGATAGATGAACATCATTATCGATACATAGCGGATGTGTTTGATACGACGGAAATGATTCCGTGGATCCGGACCTTTGTGTCCAGAATTACTAGGATGAACTTTTCTAACCGCACAGCGGAAAATCAGTTCAGGGCGGATATTCAGGAGATGTACAGGATGTATGGGCTTTCGGGAGGTGAAGAGAGTGATTTTCAGTGAGCTGTATTCAGTTTATTACAATACGGTAGCGGACATTATCCGGACGGCTTTTCAGCCGGGAACAACCGAGAAGGACCTGCAGCAATGTGTGTTGAAGGAGGCGTTTTCCGAAAGCGTGCTGAATATTCTGCCTGCGCTGAAATCGGGGAAATGGCCGCTGCTGAAGGAGGATCTGACCCCGGTGCTGCGGCACAGGCCGACCATGCCGCTGACCCTTCTTGAGAAACGGTGGCTGAAGGCCATTGCGGAGGATCCGAGGGTAAAGCTGTTCGGCGCTGCGTTTCCGGCGCTTGATGATGTACGGCCTCTCTTTACAAAAGAGGATTACAGAATTTATGACCAGTACGCGGACGGGGATCCGTTTGAAGATGAAACCTATATCAGGCATTTCAGACTGATTCTGTCTGCCATCCGGGAGAATCGTCCTGTCCGGATTACAATGACGAACCGGCGCGGGAAGGAGGTCTGGATGCGCTTCAGACCGAAGGGTTTTGAATACTCCGTGAAGGACGATAAGATTCGTATCATCGCGACCGGATGCAGATTCCGGCAGTTCAATCTGGCCAGGATAAACAGCTGCAAATATTACGGCGGGGGCGGCCCGTGGAGAGAAAAGCCTCCGGAGGAAAGGAAACAGGATCTTACCCTGCTGATCAAAGATGAGCGAAATGCGCTGGAACGGGTGATGCTCCACTTCGCTCATTTTGAAAAACGGGCGGAACGCCTGGAAGGTGATCGGTATTGCCTGCATCTGAAGTATTACGAGAGCGATGAGACGGAAATGGTGATTCGCGTGCTCTCTTTCGGGCCCTGTGTGAAGGTTCTGGCTCCGTCCGGTTTTGTGGATTTGATAAAAGAACGGTTGGTATTGCAAAAAAGCTGTGAGCTCAAATGAGTTCGCAGCTTTTCACACATGCCCCGCGCCTGTTCCTGCGTGACAGAGTCATAGAGATTTTGATTGCTCTTGTGTCTCAAAAAGTTTACAATAGATAGGTTGAATTTCTCCTATTTTTGGATATAATAAAAGTAACGAAAGCAGAGGAGGTTTCTCTATGAACATTAATACGAACAATCTGGTCTCCATCACGGAGGCAAATCAGAACTTCTCCAAGGTGGCGCGTCTTGTAGATGAGAGCGGGGTAGTAGTCATATTAAAAAACAATGTTCCCCGCTACCTTGTCGTGGAATTTTCTGCCGCTGAACAAGAACAGCTGGCTGCGGATGAGGATGTTATGTCCGTTTCCAGGCGTTTGATTGAAAAGAACCGTCAGGCTTATGAGGTGCTTGCCAAATGATCAGACTATCCAAATCGCAGGTTCTTCTTATCCATGATCAGCTTATAGCTGAGACCGGCGGATCATCTGGCCTGCGTGATGAAGGAATGCTGGATTCTTGCACACCAGGTTTAGCAGCCGTCCTTTTGGGAAAGGTTTTTACCGTGCCGCAGGTTTTCTATTCTTTGATGTTCTTCACGGATTTTTTCATAAAGGAATTGTCAGGAAGCCGTTGTATTCCTTAAAGCTGTGAGCTCAGATGAGTTCGCAGCTTTTTTTCCGTGAAACCTAACGTCATAATTCATATAATAAGAATACAAGATACCGCTGGCAAACAGCGGTATCCGGAAAGGCGCCTGCAGCAGAATAATATTCGGAGATAAACGGCGCCTTGATAAAAAGGCGCCTGCAGCAAATATAAATCTATTAGGGCATAGAGAATATAAGGCGCCTTGTCAAAAAAGACGCGGACAGCGATTACATAGCTTTGGTGCGGAAGATATCCTATTCGCCGGTTGGCCGGCCCTTGTCTTTGGACCAGACGCCGGCAGGGATAACCGGTATTATTTTGCAAAACGCGTCTTGTAAAAGGCATCTGCAGCAATCAGGATAACTGGTACAAGTTTTATCGTATGAATCCTGCCGGGACACAGATACGAGGGGAGGCGGGGAGAGCGGCAGCATAATGGAACGGGTTCGAATCCCGAAGATGCCTTGTAAAAAATGTATTAAAAATCTGAGGGAAAGGAGCAGCGCAATGTTTGAAATCAAAGGAAAGGTAAATACCGCGGTCTGTTATGCGGTATCGGCGGAGGAAGAAGCAATCGAGCAGATTCGGAGAATGTGTGATTATGAATTCACACGGGATTCCAAAATCAGAATCATGTCGGATGTTCATGCCGGGAAGGGCTGTACGATTGGCACAACCATGACGATTACGGGGAAGGTTGTTCCGAATATCGTGGGCGTTGACATCGGATGCGGGATGTATACCGTAGAGCTTGGGAATATCGCGATTGATTTTGAAGCAGTGGATGCGGCTGCTCATTTTATCCCCAGCGGAAGAGATGTCTGGGAAGGCCGTATGGAGCGGTTCGATCTGACCGGCCTTCGCTGTTATAGAAATCTGAAGCAGACGAAGCGTCTGGAGAGGAGCCTCGGTACATTGGGCGGCGGTAATCACTTTATTGAAATCGATGCCGCGTCAGACGGTACGAAGTATCTGATTATTCATTCCGGCAGCCGCAATCTGGGCAAGCAGGTCGCGGAATATTATCAGCAGCTGGCGGTTGATTTAAACGCAGGCAAGGCCGATTATTTTGAGAAGCGGGATGAGCTGATCCGCGTCTATAAGGAGCAGGGACGCCGCTCGGAGATTCAGGCCGCACTGAAGGAAATGCAGAAGGAATGGCAGGCAAAGGAGCTTACGCTTCCTGCCGATCTGTGTTATCTATATGATACATATTTGGAAGACTATCTGCATGATGTGGGGATTTGCCAACAGTTCGCGAAGCGCAGCCGTGAAAGAATGGCGGAAATCATTCTGGAGCGGACCGGGCTGACCGGCCTGTCTGCGTTCCATACAATTCATAATTACATTGATATGGAGGAGAGAATCCTCAGGAAGGGCGCAATTGCCGCGCATAAGGATGAGCTTGTCCTGATTCCCATCAATATGAGGGACGGAAGCGTTCTGGCAAGAGGGAAGGGGAATCCGGAATGGAATGAATCCGCGCCGCATGGAGCCGGCCGGATCATGTCAAGAGCAAAGGCAAAAGAGATGCTGGATATAGAAGAATATAGAAGGAGCATGGAAGGGATCTATACCACTTCTGTGAATGAAGCCACGCTCGATGAAGCGCCCATGGCGTATAAGTCGTTGGAAGACATTATCAATGTGATTCAGGATTCCGTGGAAGTAATTGAGATTCTAAAGCCTTTGTATAACTTTAAGGCAGCAGACTAAAGGCAGGGCGCCGGATGCAGCGCCGTTTACGAATGGAGGGAAAGCAATGTTAAATTATTTAAAAGAAGAATCCAACCTGACTCTTACCGAAAACGGCGCAGTCACCTATAAGAGCACGAATTCTTATTGCCTGGATCTGTTTGCCGATATCGGTGCAATCCGCAATGAATCCGAACAGGAAATCACCAGCCGGTTTATGAAGGCTTATGCGGAGGATCCGGATCTTGCGATGAAGATTCTGTTCTTTGGACGGGATGTGCGCGGCGGATTGGGAGAGCGGCGGGTGTTCCGCGTTATCATGAAGCGGCTGGCGGATGACGGGCCCGAATCCGTAAGGAAAAACATCGGGCGGATTCCGGAGTTCGGCCGTTATGATGATTTGCTGGCTCTTATGGGGACTGCATGTGAAGAGGATGCCGTGAGGTTTATCAGGAACCGGCTGCGGGAGGATATGGAAGCGCAGACGGACGTATCCCTGCTTGCGAAATGGCTTCCTTCCGTGAACGCGTCCAGTCAGGAAACCGTTCGGATGGCGAAGCGGGTTGCCCGAGGTCTTGGCATGAACGACGCGCAGTACCGCAAAGTTCTTTCAGGGCTTCGCAGAAGGCTTCGGATCCTTGAGAATAACCTGCGTGAAAGAGATTATACGTTTGATTATGCGAAGCAGCCGTCAAAAGCCCTGTTAAAGTATCGCAAGGCATTTGCGAGAAATGACGGCGAGCGGTATATGCGGTTCCTGGAGCAGGTACGGAGCGGAAAGGCAGGAATGCATACCGGTACTTTGATGCCGTATGATGTCATTATGCCCTGTTTTGAGGGGTATGTAAAGGCTAAAATGCCCGATTCCGAGCGCAGAGCGATGGATGTCACCTGGAATGCCCTGCAGGATTTCGGTACGGGTGAGAATGCCCTTGTTGTCGTTGACGGATCCGGCTCCATGTACGGCGGAGGCCGCCCGATACCGGCGGCGGTCGCGCTGTCTCTCGGAATCTACTTTGCCGAGAGGAATACGGGCGTATTCCGTAATCACTTCATTACGTTCTCCGAGAATCCCCGGTTAGTTGAGATTCAGGGAAGGGATATTTTTGAGAAGGTCAGCAGCTGTGCCCGTTACAACGAGATCGCGAATACAAATCTTCAGGCTGTATTTGAGCTGATCCTGAGAGCGGCGGTGAAGCATTCCGTTCCTCAGGAGGAGATGCCGCAGAAGCTCTATATTATCTCGGATATGGAGTTTGATTCCTGCGCGAAGGGAGCGCAGGTTACGAATTTTGCCTGCGCGCAGAAGCTGTTCGAGGACCACGGCTACCGGCTTCCGGACGTTGTATTCTGGAACGTTGACGGCAGAAACATCCAGCATCCTGTTACAAAGAATGAGGCGGGCGTGTCGCTGGTGTCCGGATGTACGCCGAGACTCTTCTCCATGGTGACGGGAGGAATCGATTCTCCGTATGCCGTTATGATGGAGATTCTCGGGTCGGAGCGCTATGCCGGGATTTCGGCTTGATAATTTCGGCCGGATAAAAGAGAATAGGCTTTCGGAAATATATGGGGGTGTCGCAAAATCATCAATAATGGATGATTGAGCGGCACTTTCGCTCGTTATAGCAAAAATCTGGCGTCTTCTTTGTTTTCAGAGTAGAATGCCGGATTTTGCCGTACATTAATAAAACCTCTCGGTTTTCTGTTTTTTCTATGCACTTTTCACC
>DVNP01000199.1 GCA_018714285.1 Candidatus Caccomorpha excrementavium
GGAGACAGGGCGTCTCCAAAGACTTTCGTCAGCCCAAGCCCCTGCGCGAGCGCCGCGTATCCGGTGAAACCGGCGGGGAATTGCTCTGCGTCCGTGAAATCGGCCTGATAGATGCCGTCAAGAGAGGCGACCTTCTCAAGCCCAAGAGCCGAAATAACGGCGCGGATTGCGGTTTCACGGCAAATGGAAGTGTTCTGAGGATTTGAGTTAAGCGGCTCGTAGAAGAACAGCGAGGAGAGCGTGGAGAGGAATTCCTCTTCGGTTACGGCCTTCTCCGGCTGATAGCTTCCGCCCGGGAATCCGATTCCGATATCCGCAAGCAGCCGGATGGAACGGACGGCCGGATGTCCCGTAATATCATTGTATTCATAAGCCTCCGCGGAAGGGGTATATTCGGATCCGTCATAATTGAGCTGCTTCCCGGTAAACGGGGAGATTATGGCAGGAGAGATATCTGGCGTATAGACGAGACGGATTTCGTTGTGAACCGAGTAGGCATCCTGAGAATCTTCGTCCAGACTGTGAACCGAATGAATCTCATAGACAAGCCCATAACCGTCCAGGGCAAGGTAGGCTTCCATGGCTTCCTGTTCGGAAATGGCATCTGCGGGGGATTCGAATGTAAGATTGTCGTCCCAGTGATAGGAGTAGGAATAGATCTTGCCTGTGATTCCGTCCACACTGCCGCAGAGATAATCGTAGGTGTATTCTATGGATTCATTGATCCGGTTGTAGCGGTAGCTGTAGCCGCCGTAGACCGGCTGATTCTGTTCAAAGGAAGCAATATAATCGGTTCCGGAGGAGGAGAATACCGTCTGTTCGTAATAATCCGGAAGCTCCGAGCGAAGGAAGGCTTCCAGAACGGCCTGCGCTTCTTCCAGAGTGTAGCGTACGGTTACGTTCTGCCATTCGCCGGTCTCCGGGTCGTAATAATCCCCGGGTTCCGCATAGAACGATAAGAGCCTCCCGGTATGCGCGTCAACAGAAGCATTCGCGTAGACGGACAGGCCGGTACTGCTGCGGTATCCGGACTGCGCCGCCGGATCGGAGAAGGAGATATTCCAGACATATGCCGGATCCTCCTGCGTGCCGGAATTGCTGAGGGAAGTGGTTACGGAGGAGAGATTGCCGCCAAGCAGAAGTTCGGACCGGGAGGTTACGGAGCGGACCGCTTCGGAAGCCGTTATCAGGCCCGCCAGCTCCTCAATCCGTTTCTGCTCCTCTTCGGTCAGGACGACTCCGCCGTCTGCCGCGCTCTCTTCCGTGTTTGCCGCAGAGTCAGCGCTTTCGGCAGCGGAGGAGGAAAGCCATTCATTTTTCGTCAGATATACCTCGCCTGTCTTCGCGTCCACGGCGATATAAGAAACGGTCGGAGTATAAACCAGATAGGCTTCGGCGGTTCCGTCTTCGTTCATCCTTCTTCGGTAAGAAAGCTTCATCGAGGCGTTATCCGCGATGAGGCCGGCCGCTTCTTCCACGGTCAGTGCGGTATCCGCCTCTGGAATTCCGGCGTCATACAGCCAGGAGGATTCGAAGCCGACGACCGTGCCGGTTTCAAAATTAACGGTCACGCTTACGGTATTCTCAGGCATGGGGATATGGTTCTCGACCCGGGTGTACCGATAAGTATAGGTTCCGTTCCAGACACCCCCCGAGCTGCATCCGGCGTATTCAAGAGAAGTAAGGATCTCGGGCGCGGCCGCGGCAAGGAAGGCGTCAGCCCGGCCCTTCAGCTCGGTCTTAAGATAGACCGGGACATAAGGGGAGGAGGTCCCCGGCCGGTAGCTGTAAGAGGTGATGTGTCCGGAGGAATCGCAGTATACGGTCATGCGGGACTGATATTCCTCGTCTCTCCAGGAAAAATACCAGGAAGCAGGTTCGCCGGCGCTTCCGGAGTAGAATTGATAGTCGAACTGTGTCAGTTCGTCGGGGACGGTTATTTTCTCTTTTACCAGAGTCAGAACCTGTGTCATATTCTCTGGGGACGCCTCGTTTGCCGAACCGGCTTCCGAAGAGGCGGCTTCGGACGCAGTCATATCGGCGGCTTCAACTGGTATGCCGGCTTCCGAAGCCGCCGGGGCGGTAAGGGACAGGCCTAAGATACCGCATAATAGAACAGAGAGTCCTTTTTTCATATTCGATGCTCCTTTCTGGATTAAATGGTTTACGGTTCTGTATGATTAGACGAAACTGGAATAAAAAGGGTTCCATGGGGATTGAACTTTTATTTTGCCTATGCTAGAATGAGAGGGTAAATGATAAAAGCCGTTTAATTGAATGCAGGAGGTGTGTGACAGTGTTAAAAAGGACAGTTCTGGTTGTGGAAGATAATGAAATCAACCGTGAGATGCTGACCGCGATCCTGTCCTCAGAGTACAGAGTTCTGGAAGCGGAGAACGGGCAGGAGGCGCTCGTTCTTCTGGAGCAATATAAAGAAGGAATTTCCCTGATATTTTTAGATATTATCATGCCTGTAATGGACGGCTATACCTTTCTTTCTGTAATGAAGGCCAATCCGGCCTATTCTTTCATTCCGGTTATTGTAGTTACGCAAAGCGACGAAGTATCCGATGAGGTGGCGGCGCTGTCCCATGGCGCTGCCGATTTTGTTGTTAAGCCATATCAGCCGCAGATCATTCTTCACCGCGCTGCCAATATTATTAATCTGAGGGAGACGGCAGCCATGGTGAATCAGATAAAATATGACAGGCTGACAAAGTTGTACAGCAAGGAGTTCTTCTGCCAGAGAGCCAGGAAGATTCTGCTTCGGAATCCTGATAAGGAATATGATATTGTATGCTCGGATATCGAGAATTTTAAGTTGTTTAATGATGTATTCGGTGTGCAGGCAGGAGATCGGCTCCTGTTCGGTGTGGCGGAAGCGCTGAAGCAGGGAGTGGGAAGCCATGGAATCTGCGGACGGTTTAACGGAGATCAGTTTGTTTTTCTGACCGGGCGCGACTGGGTATATAAGAATGAAGCGTTTCAGAAAATGAGAGATGAGATTGCAAAGCTTCCCCGCGCAGGGAAGGTGAATGTCAGATGGGGTGTTTATTCGGTTTCGGACAGGGGCGTTTCGGTTGAGACGATGTGTGACAGAGCCATTTTGGCCGCAGGAAGCATTAAGGGACAATATGGCAAGTATCTTGCGCAGTATGATGAAGAGCTGAGAAGAAAGCTCCTTCGGGAACGGTCGATAACGGACGGAATGGAAGCGGCCCTGGAGGAGGGGCAGTTCGAGGTTTATTTTCAGCCTAAATATGCGTCCGGCGATGAGTCGATGGCAGGAGCGGAGGCGCTGGTGCGCTGGAGGCATCCTCAGTGTGGACTGCAGTCTCCGGGACTCTTTATTCCTATCTTTGAGAAGAACGGTTTCATAACCAGGCTGGATCAGTATATCTGGCAGAAGGTATGCGAGCTTCTTCAGAGGTGGGACAGGAAGGGATATCCGGCCGTCTCGGTTTCCGTTAATGTATCCAGGGCGGATATCTATAATGCAGATCTTTTGGATATGCTGACAGCAATGGTGCATGCGTACGGCCTCGAACCGTCCAGACTGCATCTTGAGATTACGGAGAGCGCATATACGGAGAATCCGGGCCAGCTGATTGAGACGGTACGCGGTCTCCGGGAACGGGGCTTTGTGATTGAGATGGATGATTTCGGGAGCGGCTACTCGTCTCTGAACATGCTTACAAACCTCCCGATTGATATGCTGAAGCTGGATATGCAGTTTATCCGCAATGAGACAGCCAAGCCGGAGAACCAGGGAATTCTGCGGTTTATCATTGAGATTGCAAGATGGCTGAAGCTGAGTGTGGTTGCGGAAGGGGTGGAGACAAAGGAACAGTTTGAGCGCCTTAAGAAGATAGGCTGCGACTATGTTCAGGGATATTATTTCGCTAAGCCTATGCCGGCTGGAGAGTTTGAAGCGCTGATAGGGGAGGGGAAAAGAGCATGAGGATGCCCAGAATTGTACTGGCTGCGGCCGCAAGCGGGAGCGGTAAGACGACAGTGACCTGCGGTATTCTGAAGGCGCTGGCAAACCGGGGAATCGCGGCAGCTTCATTCAAATGCGGCCCGGACTATATTGATCCGCTGTTTCATGCCCGCATGATAGGAACGCGTTCCGGAAATCTGGATCTGTTCTTTACCAATGGGAAAACGGCGCGCCGATTGTTCCGGAAGACGGCGGCTCAGGTACAGATCTCGGTGATTGAAGGGGTTATGGGGTATTATGACGGACTGGGAATGACGGTAAGGGCAAGCACCTATGACATGGCGAAGGAGCTTGACGCGCCGGTCGTTCTGATTGTGGACTGCCGCGGCATGAGTTTGTCGATCGTGCCTGTAATAAAAGGATTTCTGGAATATAAGGAGAACAGTCATATCAGGGGCGTGATTCTGAACCGGATATCGGCTTCTCTTTATGAACGGCTGAAGCCCGTGATCGAAGAAGAGCTTCCGGTCCGCGTATTGGGATATCTTCCTTATAACAGGGAGATCGCGTTGGAGAGCAGGCATCTGGGACTGGTAACGCCGGATGATGCCGCGGATACGGGAGAGAAGCTTGACAGGCTTGCGAAGCTGTGCGAGGAGACCGTTCGGATGGATGATCTGATTCGTCTGGCAGAAGAGGCTTCGGACATGGAGGACGAAGAAGAGGAGCCGTATGGTTTGAATGGAATACAGACACAAAACGGCAGTCGGGTTCGGATTGCGGTGTCAAGGGATGAAGCGTTCTGCTTCTGGTACGAAGAGAACCTGCGGCTGCTTTCGGAGCTTGGAGCAGAGCCGGTTGAATTCTCGCCGCTGCGGGATCCGAAACTCCCCGAGGGGGCCGCGGGACTGTGGCTGTGCGGAGGGTATCCCGAGCTGCATGCAAAGGCGCTTTCGCGGAATGAATCCATGCGTTCCTCAATCCGGCAGGCGGTCTGTTCGGGTATGCCCTGCATTGCGGAATGCGGAGGGTTTCTCTACCTTCAGGAGCGTCTGATGGGAGAGGACGGGAACTGGTATCCGATGGCGGGAGCGCTGAAGGGAGACGGATACCGGGCGGGAAGACTTACGAGGTTCGGGTATGCCGAGATTACGGCGAACCGGCGCTGTCTGTTCGGGGATAAGGGAACGAAGCTCCCGATTCATGAATTCCATCACTGGGACAGTACCGAAAACGGAGATCTGTTCACAGCAGGAAAAGTGTCTCAGAATATGAGATGGGAGTGTGTAAGAGGCGGAGAGTCTCTGTACGCGGGATTTCCTCATCTGTATCTTTACGCGGATCCGGCAGCCGCATCAGCGTATGTGAACCGGTGCCGCAGTTATCAGAATCTACACGGGATTGGAGAATAATATGGAACTGAATCGATATACTATGATAAAAATATGTAAAATAGCAGCATTTATTATCTTGTTTTATGTCGGACTGCAGAACCTTCCGGCAATCGGCGCGGCGATTCTGTTCATCGGAGAACTGCTTTCACCGTTCCTTGTCGGCGCTGCAATTGCATTCATCTTAAATGTGCCAATGCGCTTTGTGGAGCGTATTCTGTTTGAGAGAAAAAAGCAGAGAGCGAAGAAAAAGAGCAGGCTTGCGCGGCCTCTCAGCCTGATTATCGCGCTGATTCTGGTTGCCGGTGTGATCTTTATTGTCATGTTCATTATTATTCCGGAGGTAGGGAGAACCATTGGAGTGATCGCCTCCCAGGCGGGACCCTTCTTTCAGCGGGTACAGAAGCAGCTTCTGGATTGGTTTGATGCATATCCCGAGATTGAGGATTGGATTCGCGGACTCACCTTTGACTGGGAAAGCATTGCGGAAAAGGTGTTCGATTTTGTCAGGAACGGTATGGGAAATATCCTGAATTCGACCGTGTCTGTCGCTTCTTCGATTGTCAGCGGAATTGTGAATTTTGTTATGTCTTTCATATTTGCCATCTATATTTTGCTGCAGAAGGAGAGGCTGGGCCGTCAGGTGAAGCAGATTCTCTATGCGCTGTTTAAGGAAGAGTTCGTGGATCAGGTGATAGAGATCGGAAGGCTTTCGGAGTTAACCTTCTCCAGATTTCTGTCCGGGCAGTGCCTGGAAGCGGTGATTCTCGGTACAATGTTTGTTATTGCAATGACAATCTTCCGGTTCCCGTATGCGTTGTTGGTCGGAGTGCTGATTGCGTTCACGGCGCTGATTCCCATATTTGGTGCATTTATCGGCTGCTTTATCGGCGCGTTTCTGATCCTGATTGTAGATCCGATCAAGGCATTCTGGTTTGTTGTGATGTTCATAATTCTTCAGCAGGTGGAAGGAAATCTGATCTATCCGCATGTGGTCGGAAGCTCGGTAGGTCTGCCGTCGCTCTGGGTGCTTGTTGCGGTAACCCTTGGCGGCAATCTTATGGGGATTCCAGGTATGCTGATCTTTATTCCGGCTTTTTCGGTATTGTATACCCTGGCCCGCGCTTTGGTTTACAGACGGCTGTCTCTTAGGAATATCAGCAGAGATAAATGGGCGCAGTCAAAAGTCCTTCCCGAAAAACCGCCGGAAGGAGTATCTCCTTCCAAAGAAGGCTCCCCTTCTAAAGAAGGAGTATCCCGTTCCATGAATGGAGCAGGGAGTAACAGGAGGGCTTCTGCGCCGGGCGGAAAGGAGCGTCAGGGAAAGAAGAAAGAGAGATAAAGGGAAGAGAGCTGCATCATTTTGCAGCTCTTTTTGCTGTTATGGAAAAATTGCCAAAGATTTTACAGCAAGTTTATAAAAATTTTATAATTTGCAGGAAGGAATTTGGCTGTCGATATCGAATAGTATCCGTAGAAGGATTGGGATAGGACAAGGAAGGAGGGGCTATGGATCGGGTCATCAGTATTCGGGAGGAACAGGAAATCAGAGAGCATGAGATGCTGGATCCCCACGCGTCATTCAGTGACAGCTCAAAAGGCAGGGAGAGGGAAGAAGCGCCCTGTGATATTCGAATGTGTTATCAAAGAGATCGGGATCGTGTGATTCATTCCAAGTCGTTTCGCAGATTGAAGGATAAGACGCAGGTATTTCTGGCCCCGGAGGGGGATCATTACCGGACCCGTCTGACCCATACTCTTGAGGTGGCGCAGAATGCGAGGACAATTGCAAGGGCGCTGCGGCTGAATGAGGATCTGACGGAGGCAATTGCGCTGGCTCATGATCTGGGACATACGCCCTTCGGGCATGCGGGAGAGAGGGCGCTTGCCAGAGTGTATCCGGGAGGTTTTTGGCATAACGAACAGAGCATCCGAGTTGTACGGATTCTGGAGAAGCACGGTCAGGGGCTGAATCTGACCTGGGAGGTGAGGGACGGAATCCTGAACCATAAGACGAGCGGGAAGCCCGCAACGCTGGAAGGGAAGATTGTAAGGCTATCTGATAAGATTGCCTACCTGTATCATGATATTGACGATGCGGTGCGGGCGCAGATTATCTGGGACGGCATGCCGGAGGAATTCCGGGACGTATTCGGCAAAACCCGCAGGGAGATGCTGAATACGATTATTCATGATATTATCCGGGAGAGCAGGGACTGTACGGATATCAGGATGTCGAAGGGGATTGCGGAGGCGATGCGCGGCTTAAGGAAGTATATGTTTGAGAATGTCTATACGAATCCGGCGGCTAAGGGAGAAGAATCGAAGGCGGAAGGAATGGTAGAGCAGCTGTATGAATATTATAGGAAGAATACGGGAAAGCTCCCGGAGGAATACAGAGTTCTGATTGAAGAAAGAGGGGAGGAGGCGGAGAGGGTTGTCTGTGATTATATTGCAGGAATGACCGATCGGTATGCTGCGATGAAGTTTCGGGAAATTGTGATCCCACGGGCATGGGGAATCTATTGATATAGAAGGAATGGAGAGCGGAATGTATTATCCGGAAGAACTGGTGGAAGAGGTCAGGGAAAGAAATGACATCGTGGATGTGATCGGCGGATATGTCAGGCTGAAACGGTCCGGGGCGAATTATATCGGATTGTGTCCCTTTCATAATGAGAAGTCGCCGTCCTTCTCTGTAAGCGGTACGAAGCAGATGTATTATTGCTTTGGATGCGGCGCCGGCGGAAATGTCTTTACTTTTCTGATGGAATATGAGAATTATTCGTTTGTTGAAGCTCTGAAGGCATTGGCGGATCGGGCCGGCATACAGCTTCCAGAGAGGGAATATTCTGACGAGGCGAGGCGGCAGGCTGATCGGAAGAGCCGTCTGCTGGAAGTGAATAAGGAGGCGGGAAGATATTATTATTATCAGTTAAAGTCCGATCGGGGTGCAGCTGCCTGGCAGTATCTGGCCGGGAGAGGACTGACAGATAAGACCATTGCTCACTTTGGACTGGGGTACGCCGGTAAATCGGGAAATGAGCTGTACCAGTATCTGAAGGGAAAGGGATATCCGGATGAGCTGCTGATGCAGTCCGGGCTGATTGCCACGGATGAGAAGCGGGGCGCGTTTGATAAGTTCTGGAACCGTGTTATGTTCCCGATTATGGATGTGAATAACAGGGTCATCGGATTCGGCGGAAGAGTGATGGGGGACGGGATGCCGAAGTATCTGAACTCTCCCGAGACGATGATCTTTGATAAGAGTCGTAATCTGTATGGACTGAATTTCGCGAAGCAGAAGAGCAGGGATTATATTCTGCTGTGCGAAGGCTACATGGATGTGATTGCGCTGCATCAGGCAGGCTTCACCAATGCCGTAGCTTCCCTGGGAACCGCGTTCACGGGACTTCAGGCTTCCCTGCTGTCGCGGTATGTGAAGGAGGTTTATCTGACCTACGACAGCGATGAGGCGGGAATCCGGGCCGCTCTGCGCGCGATTCCGATCCTGAGGGAGGCGGGGCTTACAGCGAAGGTTATCAATATGAAGCCATATAAGGATCCGGATGAATTCATCAAAGCACTGGGAGCGGAGGAATTCGGGAAACGGATACAGGAAGCGACGGGCAGCTTCTACTTTGAGATTGATGTTCTGAAGGAGCAGTTCAATATGGAGGATCCGGAGGAAAAGACCCGGTTTTTTAACGAAGTCGCAAAGAAGCTGCTTGTCTTCACGGAAGAACTGGAACGGAATAATTACATCGAGGCGGTTGCAAAACGGTATCAGGTGGGCTTTGATCAGCTTCGCAGGTTGGTGAACCGGTACGGGGCAATGCAGAGCGTGGGAGGGCTTTTAGACAGGGAAGCGCGGAAGGAGAACCGGAAGAAGGATAAGGCCGCAGAGGGCATTCTTACATCACAGAAGCTGCTGCTGACCTGGCTTGCGGAGGATAACGGGCTGTTCGAGCGGATTCGGGGAATTCTCGGACCGAAGGACTTTACGGAGGGCTTTTTCCGCGAGATGGCGGAAATGGTGTTCGGACAATATGAATCCGGAGGCAGGGTACAGCCTGCCGGACTTATCAGCAGGTTTGAGAATAAGGAGGAGCAGGTTCAGGCCGCGGAGATGTTCTCCGCCAGACTTGACGAAGAGTTAAGCGATGCCGGTAAGGAGAAGGCTCTCCTGGAGACGGTCTACCGGATCAAGAAGAACAGTCTGGATATCGAAAGAAGACGCGCGGCAGAGGCCGGTGACGGACAGGCACTGCAGAAGATCATCATCGAGCAGGCAAATCTGCAGAAGCTGCATATCTCCCTGAAAAATGGTTAGACTATATACTACGAAAAGGATGGATGATTTTATGGATGAAAACATGGCAAAATTTCATGAGAAATTAAAACAGCTGTTAGCCTATGCGAAGAAGAAGAAGAATGTGCTGGAGTATCAGGAGATTAACGATTTCTTCGCGGACATGGAAATCGATCCGGACAAGATTGAACGTATCTATGAATTCCTGGAAGCCAATAATGTCGATGTCTTAAGAATGCCGGGCTCCGCGGCGGACGAGGTGCCGGATATTGACGACTCTTACCTTGACGGAGAAGAGACGGAAGAGATTAATCTCAATGATCCGGGTCTGCTGAATGTTCCGGAAGGGATCGGGACGGATGATCCGGTCAGAATGTATCTGAAGGAAATCGGAAAGGTACCGTTGCTGACGCCGGATGAGGAGGTGGTCCTTGCGCAGAAGATGGAGGAGGGAGATCCCGCGGCCAAGAAGAGGCTCGCGGAAGCCAACCTGAGGCTGGTTGTCAGTATTGCGAAGCGGTATGTGGGAAGAGGAATGCAGTTCCTTGATCTGATTCAGGAAGGAAATCTCGGACTGATTAAGGCCGTGGAGAAGTTCGATTATCATAAAGGCTATAAGTTCAGCACCTATGCTACCTGGTGGATCAGACAGGCGATTACAAGAGCGATTGCGGATCAGGCCAGAACGATCCGGATTCCAGTGCATATGGTAGAGACCATTAACAAGCTGGTACGCGTCCAGCGTCAGCTTGTTCAGGAGTTGGGAAGGGAGCCGTATCCGGAGGAGATTGCCAAAGAGATGAATCTTCCGGTTGAACGGGTCAGGGAGATTCAGAAGATCTCGCAGGAGCCGGTATCCTTAGAGACTCCGATCGGAGAGGAGGACGATTCTCACCTTGGAGAATTCATTCCGGATGATAATCTTCCGGTGCCTGCAGAAGCGGCGGCGTTTACCCTGCTGAAGGAGCAGCTTGTTGATGTGCTGGGAACGCTTACGGACAGGGAGCAGAAGGTTCTGCGCCTGCGGTTCGGACTGGATGACGGAAGAGCGAGAACGCTTGAGGAGGTCGGAAGAGAATTCAACGTTACAAGAGAGAGAATCCGCCAGATTGAGGCAAAGGCTCTCAGAAAGCTGAGACATCCGAGCCGCTCAAGAAAGCTGAAGGACTTCCTGGATGAATAATCAGATACAGACAGGGAGGATACGGCTGTCAAAGAGACTGCAGATGTCCGCCGATTATGTGAGAAGAGGCTGCGCGGCGGCAGATGTGGGCTGTGATCACGCATATATGGCTATTTATCTGGTTCAGAACCGGATTGCCGGGCGGGTGATTGCCATGGATATCAATGAGGGACCGTTAAGCCGGGCAAGGCAGAATGTAATACAATACGGACTGGAAGAACGGATTGAAATCAGGCGTTCGGACGGAATTCGGGAACTGAGACCGGGAGAGGCGGATACGCTTCTGTGCGCGGGAATGGGCGGAAGGCTTATGATACGAATTCTGTCCGAGGGCAGAGAGGCGGCAGACGCAGCGGAGGAATGGATTCTTCAGCCGCAGTCGGAGCTGCTTCAGGTACGCCGGTACATACGGGAGAGCGGATACCGGATTGCGGATGAATCCATGTGCGTGGAGGAGGGCAAATACTATACCTCGCTCCACGCGGTGAAGCAGGATGGTTCCTTCAGAGAGCCGCGGGAAGACAGGCTAGGAGATCAGTTCGGCAGGCCGCTTCTGGACAGGAGAGATCCGGTCTTAAGGCAGTTCCTGCTAAAGGAAGAGGCAGCGGCCGCAAAGATCCGATCGGGGCTGTCCGGACAGACAAAGGGCGGGGCAGAGGCTCTCGCCAGAATGGAAGAGAAGCTTGCCGATATCCGGGAAGCGCTGGCAATGTGGAAAGACTGGGAGGATGTGAATGGAAGACAGAATTCGTGTGACAGTTAATAACAGAACCAGAGAATTCAGGAAAGGAACCACTTATCTTGAAATTAGCAGGGAATACCAGAAGGAGTATCAGGATGATATTATCCTGGTGCTTGTGGACGGAACACTGCGGGAGTTGTCCAAGAAGGCGGAATCAGACTGTGAGCTGGCCTTCTTAACGACTGCAGATGCCGACGGCAGCAGGACCTATGTCCGCGGGATGATTTTTATGCTGGTCAAGGCGGTCTATACCTGTGTCGACGCAACGAAGCTGAAGCGGGTCCGGGTGGAGTTCAGCCTGGGCGGCGGATATTACTGTGAGCTGGACGGCGGCGTCACGGTGGATGAAGCTCTGACCGGCCGGATCCGGGACGAGATGAAGCGGCTGATTGATGCGGATATCCCGTTCGAGAAGCGTTCCGTTCATACGGATGATGCGCTGTCCTTATTCCATCAGTATCGGATGTATGATAAGGAGAAGCTCTTCCGGTACCGGAGGGTGTCCAGGACGAATATCTACCGGCTGGAGGGGTTCGAGGATTATTATTACGGATATATGCCTCCTTCAACCGGCATGCTGAAATACTTTGATATTTTCCCTTACGAAGAAGGACTGGTGCTGATGCTGCCGGGCCGGGAGAATCCGAAGAAGGTTTTGGAGTTCATACCCCGCAGAAAGTTCTATAACGTTCTTCAGCAGTCGAATCAGTGGGGCAGATCGCTTGGAATTGATACGGTCGGCGCATTGAACGACGAGATTACGAGAGGAAATATGAATGATCTGATTCTGATGCAGGAAGCCTTCCAGGAGAAGCGGATCGCGGCAATCGCGGAGAGGATCCGTGAGGAGGGCGGCAAGAAGTTCATCATGATTGCGGGTCCTTCCTCCTCAGGAAAGACAACATTTTCCCACAGATTGTCTATCCAGCTGAAGAATTATGGATTCCGGCCGCATCCGATTGCGGTTGACGATTATTTCCGGAACCGGGAGGATACGCCGAAGGACGAGGACGGTAATTACAACTTCGAAATTCTGGACGCGATTGACATTGATTTGTTCAATCGGGATATGATCCGGCTGCTTGACGGGGATGCGGTAGAACTGCCGAGCTTTAACTTCAGAACCGGGAAGCGGGAATATAAGGGAAATTATAAGAAGCTCGGCCCGGATGATATTCTGGTGATTGAAGGAATTCACGGGCTGAATGACGCGCTGTCCCACAGTCTGCCCGCGCAGAGCAAGTTCAAGATCTATATCAGCGCGCTTACGCAGCTGAATGTGGATGAGCATAACCGGATTCCTACCACGGACGGAAGGCTGATCCGCAGGATGGTCCGCGATGCCAGGACGAGAGGAACGTCCGCGAGCAGAACGATTGCAATGTGGCCGTCGGTGCGCAGGGGTGAGGAGTCGAATATCTTTCCGTTCCAGGAGGATGCGGATGAGATGTTCAATTCGGCTCTGATTTATGAGCTGGCGGTACTCAAGCAATACGCGGAACCGCTTCTGTTTGGAATAGGGAGAGACTGTCCGGAATATCTGGAGGCGAAGAGGCTGCTGAAGTTCCTGGATTATTTTCTGGGGGTGAGCAGCGAGGATATTCCGAAGAATTCTATTTTAAGGGAATTTATCGGAGGCAGCTGCTTTCATGTATGAGAATCCGGAAAAATATTTCCGATTTCCGGTTTACAAGAAGACGGCAGCGTGTTAAGATATACAACTGTGAGCAGTACGGATAATCGCGGCCGCGGGAACCCGCGGGTGAGGAAAGTCCGGGCTTCGCAGGGCAGGGTGCCGGATAACGTCCGGTGGAGGCGACTCCAAGGAAAGTGCAACAGAAAAGAAACCGCCGGGAGATTCTCCCGGTAAGGGTGGAATGGCGGTGTAAGAGACCACCGCTTCTCTGGTAACAGGGAAGGCTGTGTAAACCCCACCCGAAGCAAGGCCAAATGGAAAGCAATACGGCGGCCCGTCGTGCTTTCGGGTAGGCCGCTTGATCCATACGGCAACGTATGGGCTAGATAGATGATTATCGAATACAGAACCCGGCTTACAGTACTGCTCTGAAGGGAACGGCGCATGGCATATGCTGTGTACGCCGTTCCCTTTTTATCCGGGAATGTTCCGGAGAATCCCAGGCAGGAACGGTGTTCGGATGTCCGTCAAGCTTAAGCAAACGTAAGAAAAAAGTAAAGACTTTTGTTAAGGTGTATGTTAAGATCATAATTGAGAAAAGACATGGAAGGAAGGGAGCGTCTATGGAGCAGACCGGTATATTGGTAGTGGATGATGACAGGGAGATTGCGGAGCTGGTTGAGATACATCTGGTGAGCGACGGTTACAGGGTATTCAAGGCATACAATGCCAGGGAAGGGCTTGATATTCTGGAGAAGGAGGATGTCAAGCTGGTGATTCTGGATATCATGATGCCGGGAATGGACGGACTTTCTATGTGTAAGGCTATCCGGGAGACCAGCACGGTTCCCATTATCATGCTGAGCGCGAAGTCGGCGGATATCGACAAGATTATCGGCCTGGGAACCGGCGCGGATGATTATGTCATCAAGCCGTTTAACCCTCTTGAACTGACGGCAAGGGTCAAGTCTCAGCTTCGGAGATATACGAAGTTCAATCCCGGCTCCTTTGAGAAGGCAGAGAAGGAGATTACCGTGAATCATCTGAGCATCAATAAGGAGAATCACAGGGTGATGGCGTATGGCAGAGAGGTCAAGCTTACGCCGATTGAGTTCGATATTCTGTATCTCCTTGCTTCGAATCCGGGCAGGGTGTTCAGCACGGACGAGATTTTCGAACGGGTCTGGAACGAGAAGATGTATGAAGCGAATAATACCGTTATGGTTCATATCAGGAGACTGCGCGAAAAGATAGAGATGGATTCCAGAAATGCGCAGATTATTAAGACGGTATGGGGAGTTGGATACAAGATTGAAAAGTGAGAATCTATTCAGGAGCTTCCGGTTTGAGATTGTACTTTGCAGCCTTCTTGCTATTCTGTATGCTCTCCTGACAGAGGCGGCCATAGCGGGAATTACCTGGCTGATATACAGGATGCTGGACCCTTCCGGCGCCAGGAATACGGCAGCGGTGCCTCAGGGGACGAGTCCGTCCGGCGACATGGCGGCTGGACAGCCCTTCCAGAATTCAGTCCGGTATCCGGTAACGGAGAGCTCTCCGGATCCGGAAGCACTGATCGGAATTGCGGCGTTCCTGACCGCGGCAGGGATTATTTTATTTGTGATCTATTTTATGCTGCTGACCAGAAAGTTCTCCGTCTATCTGACAGAGATTGGCAGCGGAATCGACCGGATCTCCACAGGTGATTTTGAAAGCCGGATTCAGGTAAGAAGCGGGGATGAGCTGGGGCTGATTGCGCAGAGGCTGAACAGCATGGCGGACGGAATCCGCAGGCTGATGGAGACGGAGAGGAATACGGAGAATACGAAGAATGAGCTGATTACGAGCGTGGCGCACGATCTCCGCACGCCGCTGACTTCCATTCTCGGATATCTGGATCTGGCCTCGGCCGATTCGATCGATGAGGCAACCAGACAGAAGTATCTGTCGATTGCTTACAGCAAGTCCAAAAGACTGGAGAAGCTGATTGAGGATCTGTTCTCATTTACCAAGCTTACTTCGGGAGAGATTAAGCTGAATGTCGGAAGCATCGATCTGGTGAAGATGATGGAGCAGCTGCTGGATGAGTTCTATCCGAGCTTTCAGGATAATCATCTGGAATGTGAATTCGTGACATCCGCTCCCTCCATTGTAATCGAGGCGGACGGGGATCAGCTTGCGAGGGCCTTCGCCAATCTGATCGGGAACGCCGTGAAGTACGGCGCTGCGGGCAAGAATATCAAGATAGAGCTTCAGGCGGAAGCGGACCGGGTAAGGATTGCGGTCACGAATTTCGGAGAGCTGATACCTCCTAAGGATATGGCGTATATCTTCAACCGGTTCTACCGGGTTGAGAATTCCAGGAGCAGCGAGACAGGAGGATCGGGCCTGGGGCTTGCAATCGTGCGGAGCATTGTGGAGCTTCATCACGGAAGTATCGAAGGAAAGAGTGATTTTGACGGCACGGTATTTACCGTTGTGCTGCCGATCAAAGCAGAAGAACAGGGACGGTGATAAGTTATGAGGAGAGCGGGAGGACGAAGAATTCCGGTTATTATACTGGCGGCGGTGCTGGTTCTTGGATTCCCGCTGCTTTTCGGACCGGATGCGGCAGGCGCGCAGGAAGCGGACGGACGGATCACCATGTCGGTGACATACGGGTATTATAATCAGGCCAGATATGGCCGTTATTTTAATGTTTATGTGACGCTTGCGAATTACGGTTCCGATTATGAAGGAACGCTGAGGGCCGTCCTTTCGACCGGAGAGCCGGATACGACGGAATATGAGGTTGCGGTAGAGCTTGAGACGGGCGGCAGACAGGAGTATACCCTCCCGGTGGCCGCTTATACGGAGATTACCGGCATCACGGTTACGCTTGAGGAGAAGGGCGGCAGGGAAGAGACGGAGTGCTCCATTGTTCCGAATATCATTAATTATGGAGAAAACTGTGTCATAGGGGTACTGTCATCGGAGGGGAACTATGATTATCTGGAGTATCTGGGCGGGAAGGTGATCCGGTTGGATGCGCAGACGCTGCCCGGGAACCTGTACGGATATGATATGTTTGATATGGTGATCCTGGACTGTGTGGATTCCTCCCTGATTACGGAAGAAGCGAAGACGGCGCTGATTCAATGGACGTTACGGGGCGGGACGTTGCTGTTCGGAACGGGGTCTTACGGACTTGCCTCCTATGAAGGATTCAGGGAAGCCTTTGGAGAAGCTTCCGTTGCGGAAGCAAAGGAGATCCTTCTGGATTACGGACTGACCGCGAAGGAAGAATACACGCGGCTGTGTTCTGCTATTACGGCGTTTGAGGATTCCAGATCGGATCAGATTGTCAGTATGAATGCGATTCTGGATGGCAGCCTGCAGCAGAACCGGACGGATGACGCGACGGGAGATACCGGAGAAAGCCGGGAGGATAACGGTCTTGCGGCAGTTTTATACGGGAATTATGTTCCGGCATCCGTGCTTGCGGATAAAGAAATAGGGGATTTTCTGGTACTTGCGCCGTATGTTTTGGTGAACCGGATTGTGTATGAAGGTTCGAGCGGACTTCAGGAGCAGGAGGGGATGCCTCTGCTGTACCGGAAGGAGTGCGGCCAGGGGACGGTCGTGATTGCTGCTATTGAGATTGGAACGGGCAGCAGGGTGCGGACGGAGGATAATCTGATCTGGTATGCGCAGGGGACGATGCTGAAGAATCAGCTGAACGACAGGAGGAAGAGTCAGCTTTCTTCCGAGCTGTACGGCAGCTCCGGCGATTACTGGCTGTATGATTCCGCCGCATATGTAGATGATTCCAAGATGCCGCAGAGCGGCAGATATGCGCTGGTGCTTGGCTGCTATGTTCTGCTTGCCGGACCGGTGCTGTACCTGATTCTCAGGAAGAAGGATCGGTGTATTTATCTGTGGTGGATGATTCCCCTGGGCGCAGTTGCCGTTACTCTGATTGTCTACGGAATGGGCAGCAGTACGAGAATCGACGGGTCGTATGTGAGTTATGTGAATCTGATTCAGTATGATTCTATGGATCAGGCGCAGGGAACGGTCTATTTCAGCGTTATGGTACCGAGCAGCAGAAATGAGGAGACGGCTCTGTCATCCGGCGCGGAAGTGGTAGAGATTCGGCAGGGAATGATCCCGAGCTACTATTATACGGGACTGAATTATGAGGAGAACCAGAGCGGTTATCCGGATTCAACGAGCTATAATAACGTAACTGTGTTGCAGGACGGATTTACCGGACTGACGCTGAATATGTATCCGGCTTTTACCAGAGCGTATTATATGTCGGTTTATCAGACGGAGAGCGGAACGGATCTGGTTGAAGGGGCGCAGAGCGTGGGGCCGGTACTGACGGCGGACGGACTGACCGGGAGTGTGACGAATCGAACCGTCTATCATTTGACGGATGTTATCTTTCTGGGAGATCAGTTCCTGAGTTATGTCGGCGAACTGGAAAGCGGGGAGAGCGCGGCGCTTGATGCGGAACAGACGCTGTTTCTGGGAACCAGAGATCTGGTCAGTACCAATCAGATTCTGGAGAGAATCTCACAGGAGACAGGTACGGTGTCACAGATGGAGGCGGTACGCAGATATAATCTGCTGCAGTATTTCCTGGAACGCCATGTGTTCCGGACGAATCAGAGCTGGCTGATAGGATTTACAAATGAGGCGGGCAGCGGGAACCCGCTGCAGGATTCTCTGGAAGACGGGAATGTCAGCGGACTGACCATGATTGCGCTGCCGGTAGAGATCGATTATACGGACGGCAACCGGGAGTATGTGCCGATCATCGACGTATATATGGAGATTCTTGACGGCGAGTACGATAATTCTTATTATTATCGTTCGCTGGATTCGGACATTCTGACCGTGGAGTATCACCTTCCCGCAGAGGACAGGATAACGTCTGTGTTATATACCTCGGTTATGAATCCGGAATATTCGAAAAAGACTCTGGACGGCTTTACCGGGGATGTGTATTTTCTGAATCGGATTACAGGCAGATATGATCTTGTGTTCTCGGATAATATTCCGGGCAGAGTCAGCAATATGGATGCTTATCTGGATGAGAATAATACTCTTATCGTGGAATACAGAAAGGAGCCCGCATATTCAAGCCGTTATATGACGCTTCCTTATCTCTCTTATGAAAAGGAGGTATCCTATGATTAAGATAGAACGACTGGTCAAGTATTATGGATCCTTTCTGGCTCTGGACGGACTCAGCCTGCGTATTGATAAGGGGGAGCTCTTTGGGTTCGTCGGCCCGAACGGCGCGGGCAAGACGACTACCATGAAGATTATTGCCGGACTTCTGCCTTATGAGAGCGGAGAGCTGTGGATTGACGGGGAAGCAGTCGTATCCGGAACGGGAAGCTGGAAGGAGAAGATTGGATATATGCCGGATTTTTTCGGCGTCTATGACAATCTGAAGGTGATGGAATACATGGAGTTCTATGCTTCTGTCTATGGCATGGAGGGCAGGGAAACAACGAGGTATCTGTATGAGCTGCTTGATCATATGGGATTGTCAGACAAGGCAGATGCTTATGTCGATCATCTGTCCCGGGGAATGAAGCAGCGGCTGTGCCTTGCCAGAGCACTGATTCATGATCCGCCGATTCTGATTCTGGACGAGCCGGCTTCGGGAATGGAGCCGAGAGCCAGATATGAGCTGAGGGAGATTTTGCGCCAGCTGAGTGCGGACGGTAAGACGATTATTGTAAGCTCTCATATTCTGCCGGATCTTGCGGAGATGTGTACCAGCATCGGAATTATCGAGAAAGGAAAGATGGTTGTCAAAGGGACCGTCGAGCAGATTATGTCGCGGTTCAATGCGTCGAACCCTCTGGTTATGCAGTTCACGTCAGGTCAGGAGACGGGTATGAGAATCTTGAAGGAGAACCCGCTGACTCAGAATATCGCAAGCCGCGGGAACAGTGTGTCCGTGATATTTCACGGAGGCGCCGAGGAGGAGGCAGACCTTCTGGCGCAGCTGATCAGCAAAGGAGCGAGGGTATCGTCCTATCGAAGAGAGGAAGGAAATCTGGAGGAGTTGTTTCTGCGGCTGACGGAAGGAGAGGATCATAATGCGGGGAAACCGATTCGGGAAAAAGATTCATATTAACCCGGTGTACAAAAAGGAATTAAAGCAAAGCGCCAGAATGCCGAGAACAGCGATTATATTGCTGGTCTATAACAGTCTGATGCTGTTATTCGGGCTGTTCGCCTTTTATGTCACCTTCGAGGGAGGAGGACGGTATGCTTCCGGAGTTGATTATTCCGATATTCTGTCTATCTACGCCATTATGACGGGGATTGAATTCACCTTAATTCTTTTGATTACGCCGATGCTGACGGCGGGAACGATTGCAGGGGAGAGGGAGAAGCAGACGCTGGATATTCTGCTGACAACGAAGCTCAGCACCTTTCAGCTGATATCGGGTAAGCTGGCCTCGTCTCTCAGTCTTATTCTGCTGCTGATGATATCGTCCCTTCCGATTCTGGCAATCGTGTTCTCGGTAGGGGGTGTCACGCTGTCTGATCTGATGCAGTTCATGCTTCTGCTCTTTGTTACTTCTATATATATAGGAAGCATCGGAATCTTCTTCTCCGTTCTCTGCCGGAAGACGACGGCAGCGACGGTATGTTCTTATATGGCGCTCTTCGTTCTGCTCTTTGGTACCATAGCCGCCGCGGGAGCCGTCGGTATTGTGAAAAGTCTGAATTCGGAAGTATATTACGGAATCCTATCTCTGTATACATATTACAGCGTTAAGATTGGTCCGTTCGCTTTTATTCTGCTTATCAATCCGCTGCTGACCTTTGCGGCGATGCTTTATGATCAGGTTGGGGAGGCAGCCATGGTAATGGGATGTCTTGAACAGGCAGGCAAGGCCGGAACTTTTATTGTCCGTCACTGGTTCCCGGTCAGTATGCTTCTTCAGGCCGGAATCGCGGCGGGACTGCTTGCCGCGTCGCAGGCTTTGCTTAAGTCAGGAGGAAAGAAGGAGAGGATTGTTGTGCGTGGGAAGCGGATACGGAATACGGAAAAGAAAGCCAGACAATAAGCTGTCTGGCTTTCTTTTTTGCAGGACACGGACATGCGGACATGTCCGAGCCGTTATTATGAAAATGGAAGAAGAAAAATATATTTATAGTGTAACACAAATCTCACGAAAATAACAGTGATTTTTTGAATTTTTAAAAAGTTTATATGCTCGTAAAAACAACGCAACAATTACTGAAATATATTACATAAATATTAACTTTGTATCAAAGCGGCAGTGGTTTCTTATGAAGAAAAACAGCCGCTTTTTCTTTGTCAGGTGGGAAAGATCTCGCAAAATTCTATGAAATTCGACAATCAAACGTGCCTTCAGGTAAAATAAACTGGCATCGGCAGGTATAAAATCAAAAAACTGGCATAAAATATATTATAATATATTAAGAAAGTATGAACAAACTTATGTTCAAATTAAATAAGAAAGCGGAAAATACAGGAGAAAATTTATGCAACACTGCTTTCGGATCCAAAGCAGTCCTTGCAGGAATCCGGCGTACTTCCGAAAAATGGAAAAGCTTATTGACAGGAAAAATTTGGATGATATAATCCATGATATGCTCACGGTCAGGGGATCGGACGAGCTTTATCATAGAGAAAAATAAATATAAATCAGTATGAAGACAAACAATGGCCTGCCTTTTGCGCGGTTTCTTCTATACCGGAGCAGACAGGCCAGGAAGGGACATGTATATGCGTAAAGACAACTGGTTTCTTTCCCGTTTGCGCGGACTCTGGAAGGAACACAAGAGCCTGCTCAAGGCCGCCTATATCATGGCAGCCGTTCCGGCGGTGTTCAGCCTGGCAGAATACTATGCGGCCGCATCAAATCCCGTGATGATTCACGTAAAGGCCGAGACGCTGGAGAAAGCCGCAGCCCGGGAAGCAGAAACAGAAACTCAAGCATCTGTACAAGCCGATGAAAATATAGCGATGTTCTCAATACTCGGGGCGTATCCTTCGGGACAGGCCGGGTATCTGAATCAAAATCAGACAAACGAAACACAAGACGAGATTGTTCTTCTGGCGCTGAACCCGGATCAGACCAGGACAGCCGATCAGGAAACGGTACAGACCCTGGAAGATAAAAAGGAGAGAGGGCATTTTGCAAAAGGGGCCGTGGTTTCGGAAGAAGAGCGGATGCTGCCGGAAGCGGCAGAGAAAGCAAAGGATGCCGCAAAGAAAGAAGAAGAGAGCGTGGACGTTGCTGCCCGACAGTCCGTTTTCAGCGTTACGCAGGAGGAAGTGGAAATTCTTCAGAGGATCGTTGAGGCGGAGGCAACCGGGCAGGATGTGAAAGGAAAAATTCTGGTGGCCAATGTGGTTTTGAACCGGGTCATGAGCGACGGCTTCCCGGATACGATAGAGGAGGTTGTCTTCCAGAGGACA
>DVNP01000200.1 GCA_018714285.1 Candidatus Caccomorpha excrementavium
TATCTGGAGTCTGTGTAACTGATCGGACAGGTAGAGGCAATTGGTGAGAACTCATTTACTATCAATATCATTACGGAAATGCAGCTTGGCGACGGGCTTGCGTCCACTGTTACCAATGTTATGCAGGAGATCCAAACCGACGAATTGACGACATATACCATAAAAACGGTGAGAGGCGGAAGACTGGAGGAGGCGGAGAAGGAGGCGGTAAGGGAAGATCTGCGGGTATCGTCAAACGGGGAAGGCTGCCGGGTAGAGATTCAGGGTGAAAAGAACGGGGAGGAAATTCTTGCGAAGCATGTTGCAATTACAATAGTTTATAATTAAATATATTCTGGATGGCAGGGGATTGTTTTGAAACGATTGATTTATTATGAGATAAGGCAGCAGTTCGGCGCGGTTTTCTTTTTGTGCGCTCTGGCATCTGTAGTTATGGCGCTGACACAGTTTGTTCCGGAGGACTGGCGTGTGCTGGCAGTACCGATGCGATTTTCAAATTTTATCTATACACAGCTTCAGAAGGATGTCAGCAGGGGGGAATCGGATTCAACCTGGATTGATTATGAGGAATGTGAGCGTGTTGTTTATTCGCAGGAAGTGATTTCTGCTATGGAGGAAATCATGAATACCATGAATCCGGACAGGATTACGGATCGGGAGCTGCTCATGCGGATGGAATTTGCTCTGACGGAGGATGAGCTGAAGGGGATGTTGAATAGGCTTGGTATGCTTATTGGCGAGGATAATTATTATAATAATGGGGCTGAATACCTGTTTAGAAGATATCAGTCCAATGTCTACCCATATCGGGAGATCCAGGATCCGGGCGAGCTTATGATACGATTCAGGGATGACATCATACACTGCCTTTTTTGGGGAGAATATTACAGAGAAGGGGACTGGTTTGGATTCAATGTGTCAATTTCCGAGGAGGAGAGAGAGGTCCTGGAGAAGGCGTTAGAGGATATAACCGATATTATGAATAATTTAGAAGGGATGGAGGAGAGGTTCCTTCATTTTATGGATAGAATCAGGGAGCTGGATTGGGAGTTAGGAGGAGGGACAACCTTTGCGTCAAAGCGGTTATCCTTTGTGGAACCGTTTACATATGAACAGGCAGTTTCTTATTATGAGGAAGAGATAGAAGCCGAGGGGCTGGCATGGAGCTATGCCAGATATTGTTCGGATTATATGGGAATTGTGTATGGAATTTTACCTGCAATTCCCGCGATTTTTGCCATGATTCGGGAACGCAGGGCGAAGGTCCGGGAAGTGGTGTATCCAAGGGAAGTGTCTTCGGAACGGGTGATTACTGCAAGAATATTGGGACTTTGGCTTCTGTATGCCGGATTGTTGCTGGCCGTGATGTTGGGAGCGGCAGTTTATCTATGGATTCTGACACAGGATGCATCCTTCTTGGTTTCCTTCCTGTCTTATACGATCTATTGGCTGCTGCCCGGTCTGATGATCAGTACGGCGCTTCCGGGGCTTTTCGCATTAATCATGGAGAATGAGATGGTTCCGGCTGCGTTCTGGATTGTAATTTGCTTCTTTTCTATGGATCCGCTGATTGGAGATTATCCGATCTGGAAGCCGGTGTTACGGTTTAATGAGATTGGGAAAGGAGAGGTATTTGCCGATAATTTTCAGAAGATTGTGATGAACCGGATGGTGATGGTGATAGGAAGTATCTTATGTATCATAATCATGATCCGGCTTTATGAAAGAAAGAGAAGGTCTTTGAATCAAAGGGGTAAATGGTATGGAATGTTTTCGGCACTGTGCCCGGCAGACAATCAGAATTAATGCGGCTGCGGCAGTATTCGTATATGTGGCGGGACTTGCTTTCTTTACGGTGGAACGCATGAATCCGGCTGGACTGATACAGATGGGGGAGAGGTATTTGCCGCTTGCGGGGATTTTCTGGTTTCTTGCGGCAGGACGTCCGGAGGAAGAATGCGGGGCGGCAGACGTGATATACCTGACCGGACGTTTTTTTCTGAAATATTATCTGGCGCGGCTCGCTTTCCTGAGCGCTGCGGCAGGGCTTGTGCTGCTGCTTTTTCTTGGAATTGTTTCGGGAATGAGTAAAAGCCTGAATATCGGGTCGAGAGGAGCGTTTATGATCTGGCAGGGGATATTTGCAGGCCAGTTATTTTTAGGGCTTTTGACTATGGAAATCGCAGCCTGGACAAAGCGCCGCAGAATCGGGTTAATCGCAGGACTGCTCTGGTATCTTGCAGATACGCAGACGAACGGAAGACTGATGGGGGCGTTTACGCTTCTGGGATACGGGCTGGGACGGGGCTGGACGAAGGGCTGCCTTTGGGGGGCATGCGCAGGGCTGACGGTTTTGTCTTTTGTCCGGATCAGAAGGAGAGTGAAGGGAAGGGGATGAGTATGGAAATTATTATTGAGAATCTGGTGAAGTATTATGGAAAGCAGCGCGCCCTGGACGGCGTAAGCCTTACCATCCCCGGCGGGATGTTTGGCCTGCTTGGGGCGAACGGGTCGGGGAAGACGACTCTAATGCGGATCCTTGCAACGCTGATTCCTAAAGATGGGGGGACGGTGACAATGGACGGAATTTCGCTGGAGCGCATAGAGGAGATCCGAAGGATGGTAGGATATCTGCCGCAGGACTTCAATATGTACCCTTATTATACGGTGAGTCAGGCATTGGATTACATTGCATATCTGTCCGGAATCCGGAAGGGGAGGGAAAATAGGATCCGGACGATGTTAGAGTGGGTGAATCTGGAGGAAGCAAAGAAGAAAAAGGTACGGGAGCTCTCAGGCGGAATGAAGCGGAGGCTTGGTATTGCTATGGCTCTGATTCACGATCCGGAAGTGCTGATCGCGGACGAGCCGACAGCCGGGCTGGATCCGGAGGAACGAATCCGGTTCAGGAATCTTCTGCGCGGCTTCGCGGGAAGGCGGACGGTTCTTCTGTCTACGCATATTGCAGGGGATGTGGAGGTGTCCTGTGATCATCTGGCAGTGCTGAATCGGGGCAGGCTTTTGTTTGCGGGAGATATGAAGGAATTCATACAGGGAGCGCAGGGAACGATCTGGGAGCTGCGGGGGAGCGGGCAGGAGACGGAAGCGGAGCTTGCGAAGTATCCGGAAGCGGTGCTGATCAGCCAGACGGTGAAGGATGGAGAGGATGTTCTTCGGGTCTATTCTGAGGAAAGACCGGGAAGCATGGCGGAATGCGTGACGCCGAGGGCAGAGGATGCCTATATGAGAATCAGCAGAAGAAATATTAAATCGTTGTGATCGTGTTGTTTGTTCTGTCGTTCGGGAACTTGGTGTTGAAGGGGATTCAGAGATAAGTGAATATTGGATCGTAGAGACGACAGGAAGTTCGGTCTGCTGTTTTCGGAGAGGAGCGTGATGCGTATGAAGCGTACAAGGTGGACAATCAGACAGAGAGTAATCTGCGGCATGTTATTCGTATTCGGACTGCTGCTTGCGGGAATGGGAATGCCTGAGGGAGTGTCAGGAGCAGAGGCCGACAGGGAGGAGTATGTCTTTGATGAGGAATTCTGGAATGAGCATGTGGATGTGGAAGAACATCTCCCGAGAACACCGGAGGAAGAAGAACGGCACTGGAGATCTACATTAATGGGTGTATACGGCAGGGGAACCAGATTTGAGGATGAATATGGAGTATATATCTATGAGATTATATCCAATTCACCCAAAGAGGCCAGTATTATCCTTATCAAAGATACCGGAGAGGAAGTAAGAATTCCTTCAGAGGTAGATGGATACAAGGTAACAAGAATTGGGGAAAGTAAAAGATATTATGTAGAGAAGGATGATTATGATGATTCTTATAGATATGAATGCGTTTTTATGCCGAGTACCTGTGATAAGGTGACATCCTTGATTATTCCCGACGGAGTAGAATATATCGGTTATAATGCATTTAGCTGCTGCAGAAATCTGAAATCTGTACGGCTGCCAAATACCCTGACAGCAATGGCTCCCTGCTTTGCTCACTGCTATTCCCTGGAGGAACTTATATTTCCGGAGGGGACAGATATGTACTACGCGATCCTGGAGGATATTCCGTTAAAAAATTTGACGATAGCAGGGAGTGTGGAATCGTTGTATCTGTCGGGAGGAATGCTGGAGGAATTTGTAGTGCCGGACGGTCTTAAGCATCTGTCTATCTACAATACCTCCATGGAATCGCTTGTGGTTCCGGAACATGTTGAAAAATTGGTTCTGAGGGATGTTTCGGAGCTGAAGTCGCTGGTGTTGGAAGGCGGCGGAATTCAGCTTACGGCTCTGCTGCTTCAAAATCTGCCTTCTCTGGAAGAGATCACGATACCGAATGACACGCCTCCCTATGGGGAGTGGCGGAATTGGAGAAACAGGCATTTCTGGATAGCTGCTTATCATGCCATGTCAGATCCAGACGTTTCGGGAAGCATCTTCCCGGGATCCTATACGGAACTTAGTGTAACATATCGTATGAAGGATGAACCAGACGGATTCTTCCTTGCCGCTACCGGTCTGGAAACAGTACGTTTCACCGAAGGAATGACAAGCTTCACCATGGACGGAATCGTTCAGGACTGCCGTGCTTTGAAGGAGGTCTTCCTTCCGGAAAGTGTGCGTACGATTGAGGCGGGAACCACGTATCTGGGACGTTCGATCCGCTTCGTAGTTCCGAACGCGGAGTGCGAATATGAGCTTGGCGGGCAGTTTGACGAGTATGACATCGAGAGGATGACTCTGGTGACACCTGTTAATTCCAGGCTGAAAGACCTGGAAAGCCTTGGAATCGGATGGGAGCCGATTGCAAGAACCAATGAGGACGGAGAGAGGGAGTTATGTTACCAGGTAGAGAAGGGGGATACGCTGTGGGCGATTTCCAGACGCTGCGGCACTACGGTTCAGGAGCTTGCCACGGCCAATGAGATTGCGGATCCGGACTTCATCCTGATTGGACAGAAGTTGTGGATTCCGGAAATTCAGGAGTAGGAAATACATTCCTGTGTTTGGAAAGCAGGGAGAGTATTTGCAGTCGAAGATCGGATTATGACACAAATTGAAAGGGGTATGGCCTATGCTTAAGATTCCGTATGATGTGTCTGGATTCAGAGATATTATGAATCATGATTACTACTACATAGATAAGACTTTGTTAATCAAGGAGCTGTCCGACTCGCAGAGCAGGCTAATCCGCCTGACTTTGCCTGCCGGATTCGGAGCGACGCTTGGACTTGGTATGCTGGAGTATTTCTTCCAGGATACAAAGGATTCCGG
>DVNP01000201.1 GCA_018714285.1 Candidatus Caccomorpha excrementavium
ACTCCGGTTCCAGGATCTGACGAAAGAAGGATATGCGAGGGCCGGAAAGAGCCTGAAGGACACGAGGGAAGAAGCGGGCAGGCTGGAGGAGGAGATTCGCGCCCTGCGCGTGCGGCAGGATGAGCTGCGACAGAGCAGAAAGGAGAGGGAAGCAAACCGGCGCGGGCTGGAAGAAGAGATTGCAGGGCTGGAGAGAGAGCTTCGGGATATGCAGGGGCTTAAGAAGCAGTATGAACAGTATCTGGAGAACAGACAGGAGCTTATCCGGCTTACGGATAAGAAGAAACGGCTGGAAACGCAGCTGGAGGACTGTCTGGTTCAGGAGAAGAAAGTGCAGGAAGAGGTATATGTACGGAATCAGGAGAGGCTCCGCGCGGAGCTTGATCTGGATAAGGCTGCGCAGGAAGCGGCGGCTTTCTCGGGATATCAGCCCTGTGAGCTGCTGAACAAGGATCCGGAGGATATGAGAGCAAGGTTCGACGCCCTGACGAAGGAGATTCATGAAGGGCTGAAGGATCTTGAGGAGGCGCTTGCAAAGGCGCAGAAAGCATTCCGGAAGAAGGAGAACGAGCTGGTCAGGATTACGGATAAGCTTGGAGTGAAGGAGACTCAGTACCGGAATACGAGATATGATCCGTTCGAGGAGGACCGGCTTCTGGAGAAATCCGCGCAGCTTGAGAAGGCGGCAGGAGTGCTTGGGCGCGAAATTAACCGTCTGGATCGGGAGCTTGCGGTGAAGCAGGAGCAGGAAAGAGCGAAGCGGCAGACTCTGTATCAGCAGCTTGGAAGGACAGAGGTTAAGCCCAGGGAAGAGATTTCCGATCTCGAATTCACCGCGAGAATCTCCTTAAGGAATCAGGAGCTGGAAGGCCTTAAGGAGGAAGCGGACAGAATGGCAGGGCGTCTTTCCATGTATGAGCAGAACCTTTCCGCGCTGGCGGAGTATGAGGAATTAAAGGTCACGGCTCCATATGAATTCGAAAGGAAGCTGTCGGAATATGACAGGGAGGAGCTTAACCGGCTGCAGGGCAGCTTAAAGAGAGACTACCGGAATAAGGGAGCGGAAATCACACAGGGCAGACAGGCCCTGTCAGAACAGATCAGGCAGGTGATGGAGATGGCGATCTTCGGGGACGAGTTCTATCATAATCCGCTCCGGACGCTCTATCAGATCAGAGAGAATCCGGAGAATGTGCTGGAGCAGCTGGATATTACCCGAGCCTCGTATGAGAGCCTGCTTGAGAAGCTGGCGGCGGATATCGCGATGGTAGAGAAGGAGCAGGAGAAGGTAACGGAGCTGCTGCTGGATTATGTTCATGATGTCCACAGAAATCTGGATAAGATCGATAAGAACTCCACGATTACAGTACGGGATCATCAGGTTCGGATGCTGCGTATCCGGCTTCCGAAATGGGAGGAGCAGGAGGAGTCTATCAGGCAGAAGCTGACAGGATTCATTGAGGATTTGACAAAAAGCGGTCTTGCGGGACTGGCGAAGAACGAGAATGTAGAGGAAATGATCGGCGCGCGTGTGACAACGAAGAATCTGTATGATATTGCCTGCGGAATCGGAAATATTGAAGTCCGCCTGTACAAGATTGAAGAACAGAAGGAATATCCGATCAGCTGGGCGCAGGTCGCGGGGAATTCAGGAGGGGAAGGCTTTCTGTCCGCGTTCGTTGTACTCTCAAGCCTGCTGTCCTATATGCGCAGAGAGGATACGGACATTTTCATGCAGCAGGAGGAGGGCAAGGTTCTTGTTATGGATAATCCGTTCGCCCAGACGAATGCGGCGCATCTGCTGAAGCCTCTGATGGAAATCTCAAAGAAGAGCAATACGCAGCTGATCTGCCTGACAGGTCTTGGAGGAGAATCCATATACAGCCGGTTCGACAATATCTATGTACTGAATCTGATTCCGTCCGGAATCCGGAAGGGAACGATGTATCTGAAGGGAGATCATGTAAAGGGGGATGAGGCGGATACGGAGGTAATGGAAGCCTCAAGATTCGAGGTGGAGGAGGCAGAGCAGCTTTCGTTCGATTTCCGGACGGAAGAGTGAACGTGTATCCGGAGAAAATTTTTTCTTTACATAGATTGTCAAAAAGATGTATTATTATAAATATACAATACGGGAAGGAAGTGATAAGATGTTCCGGTTTCTGAAAAAGTATTGGGTCTATGCTTTGCTCGCTCCTCTGTTCATGATTGGAGAGGTGGTTATGGATCTGGTTCAGCCGCAGCTGATGAGTACGATTGTTGACGAGGGTGTTCTTGGCCTGTCCAATCAGAACGTTGGCGATCTGGGACTGATTCTTGTGACAGGACTGAAGATGATCGGTTTTGTGGCGATCGGCGGTCTGTGCGGAGTGATGTGCGGGGTATTTACCAATATATGCAGTCAGAATTTCGGCAATGACATGAGGAAAGCGGCGTTTCGCAGAGTTATGGCGCTCTCCTTTGAGCAGACCGATCAATTTTCAACCGGTTCTCTGGTTACGCGGGTAACAAATGATGTGACCCAGATCCAGAACATGGTCGCTCAGTGTATCCGGGGCTTCGTCCGCAATATTATGCTCTTCGGCGGCGGGGTCGTCTGTATGCTGACGCTTGATTTGAGCTTCGGCGTTGTGGTGGCGTGCGCGTTTCCGTTTCTGCTGATCTGTGTGGTGTTCTTTATTTCCAGAGTGAATCCGCTGTTCTCTCTGCTGCAGAAGAAGCTGGATCGCGTGAATTCCGTCATGCAGGAAAATGTATCCGGCTCCCGTGTGGTGAAGGCGTATGTCAGGGAGGAGTATGAGAAAGAGCGGTTCGGGAAGGCCAACCAGGATCTGGTTGATACGCAGCTGCGTATTCTGACGATTTTCTCTTATATGACTCCGATTATGAATATCGTTCTGAATCTGTCCGTTGTAGCGGTGATCTATGTCGGTTCGATCCGGGTTCAGGAGGGAGGCGTGACGCCGGGAAATGTTATGGCGGCTATTACATATCTGTCCCAGATTCTGAACAGTGTTATGATGTTCGCGATTATTTTCCAGACGGTGTCAAGAGGACTGGCCTCCTATAAGCGGCTGAAAGAGGTGCTGGAATGTGAGCCTGTCATAGCGGACGGAGACAGAGAGATGATTCCAGCGGGAGGCGGAATGGTCGAATTCAGGGATGTATCCTTCTCTTATCCGGGCAGCAGCGGAGAATCAGTCTTAAGTCATATTAATCTGACGATCAGGCCGGGAGAGACGCTTGCGATTCTCGGAGCAACGGGAAGCGGCAAGACCAGTCTGGTCAATCTGATTCCCCGCTTCTATGACGCGACGGAGGGACAGGTGCTTGTTGACGGTGTTGACGTGAAGGAATATAAGGTGAAGAAGCTGCGAGAACGGGTTGCCGTCGCCCTGCAGAAGAGTGAACTGTTCTCTGTTACAATCCGGGAAAATATTCAGTGGGGCCGGGACGGCGCGTCCTATGAGGAGCTCCGGGAAGCCGCGGCGGATGCGCAGGCAGCGGAGTTCATCGAAAGCAAGCCGGAAGGGTATGATACCATGGTTGCAGAGAAGGGTATGAGCCTGTCCGGAGGGCAGAAGCAGAGACTTTCGATCAGCCGCGCGCTGCTGAAGAAAGCCGAGATTCTGATTTTCGATGATTCAACGAGCGCGCTGGATCTGAAGACAGAGGCCAGGCTGTATGAGGCGCTGAGGACCAAATACCCTCATGTGACAAAGATTATTATTGCGCAGCGAATTGCTTCCGTTAAGGGGGCGGATCGAATTGCCGTTCTGGATAACGGAAGGATTGCGGCATGTGATTCTCATGAGAAGCTGATGGAGAGCTGCGGCATTTACCAGGATATCTATCGTTCTCAGCTGAAGGCGGATACCGAACCGTGCGCGCCGGCTGATGAGAAGACGGCGGATCGCGCTGCGGTTCTGACACAGTGAGACGGAGGTGAGAGATATGGCGGATACGAATAAGCAGGCTCCCCCTCAGAATGTTCCGATGCCGGGGAGAAGAGGACCGCGCGGCCCGATGATTGTGGAGAAGCCGAAGGAAGGAAAGAAGACGCTTACCAGGCTGGTCCGGTATTTTGAGAAGGAAAAAGGGATGGTGGCAGGGCTGCTTGGGATTGTTGTTGTGCTTGTAGTCTGCTCGGTCTACGCGCCGAAGCTTCAGAGCGAGGCAATCGACAAGATTACGGACAAAGCGTTCCGGGAGCTGCCATCGGTACTGTTCGTTATGCTGATTCTGTACGGCATCAGCGGGGTATCTACCCTGATCCAGAGTCTCTTAAGTGCGCAGCTGAGCCAGCGGATTGTAAAAAGGATGCGGGAGGATCTGTTCGATAAGATCGTGAATCTTCCGATCAAATATCTGGATACCCATCCTCACGGCGACATTATGAGCCGGATGACAAATGATGTGGAGAATATATCCGGTACGGTGTCACAGTCCTTAAGCTCGCTGGTCAGCGGGATTCTGACGATCATCGGAACTGTATTCATGATGGTATGGCTGTGCCCGCAGCTTGCGCTGCTCTCGTGTGTTACGGTGATTCTTACGATCTTCGCTTCGAGCTATCTGTCCCGGAAGATGAAGCTGTTCTTCCGCAGGCGTCAGGTGCTTCTCGGAGATTTGAACGGAACCGTGGAGGAGATGGTGACAGGATATAAGACTGTGGTTGCCTATAATCACCAGGGCAAGGTGGTCGAGGAGTTCGAGAAGACCTCGGATGAGCTGACGAAGGTCGGAATCATTGCGGAGAGCTTCGGCGGCTCCATGGGACCAGTAATGAATGTAATCAATAACATAGGTTTCGTTATTATTGCTGCCTTCGGCGGATATTTCGCGATTAACGGCATGATATCCATCGGCGTGATTTCCGCGTTCATCGTATATGCCAAGCAGTTCGGAAGGCCCATTAATGAGATTGCCCAGCTCTACGGCCAGATACAGACTGCCATAGCGGGCGCGGAGCGGGTGTTCTCCGTCATGGATGAGCCGGAGGAGGACAAGAGCGGCGAACGCGGCATGGACGGGACGAAGGGCGTCATTTCCTTTCGTGATGTGAACTTCTCATATGTGCCCGGCAAGCAGGTGCTGTATGATTTTAACCTTGATATCTATGCCGGACATAAGGTTGCGCTGGTCGGAGCAACCGGAAGCGGCAAGACGACGGTCGTTAATCTGTTGATGCGCTTCTATGATATTGACAGCGGAGAGATTCTGATTGACGGCGTCAATATTAAAGATATTGAATGCGCAAAGCTGAGATCCAGCACAGCTATCGTGCTTCAGGATACCGTGCTGTTCTCTGATACGATCCGCAATAATCTGAAGTATTCCAATCCGGAAGCTTCGGACGAAGAGATGGAACGGGCGGCGAAGATGAGCAACTGTCACACGATGATTACACGGCTCGCGAACGGGTATGATACAGAGCTGACAGAATCGGGGCAGAATCTGAGTCAGGGACAGAGACAGCTGCTGTCCATTGCAAGAGCATTTCTTGCGAATCCCAAGATTCTGATTCTGGATGAGGCAACCTCAAGCGTGGATACCCGGACAGAGCAGCATATTCAGGATGCTATGGTGAACCTGATGAAGGATCGGACCAGCGTGATCATTGCTCACCGGCTGTCCACGATTCGGGATGCAGATTTTATTGTGGTTCTGGATCAGGGCAGGATTGTGGAGACGGGCAATCATGAAGAGCTGATCGCGAAGCAGGGAAGATATTATGAATTATATATGACACAGTTTGCCGGCAATGCAATCTAGAGCGGAAGGAGAATCCGAACCTGTATCCGCTCTGCGCCTGCAGATTCGATATACAAGAATAAAGTGAAGAAATGAGGAGATGTATGGAAAGACGTGATTTTAGCAATCCCCTTCCTTTAACCGGGCTCAGGGTGACGGATAACTTCTGGAAAAAGGAAATGGAGCTGGTGCGTACGGAGGTAATTCCCTATCAGTGGGAGGCGCTGAACGACCGCGTACCCGGAGCGGCGCCGAGCTTCTGTATGCGTAATTACAAAAGGGCTGCCGAAATTCAGAAGGAGAAGAGAGAGAAAGGCAGCGCTTATGTGCCGCAGACCTGGCCGCTTACAACGTTTGAGACGCTGCCAAAGGAACCCGGCAGACTTGACGGAAGGTTCTACGGATTCCTGTTCCAGGACAGTGATTTCTCCAAATGGGTGGAAGCCGTGGCCTATTCACTGTCGCAGCATCCGGATCCGGAGCTTGAGAGGACGGCGGACGAAGCGATTGAGATTGTCTGCGCGGCGCAGAGAGAGGACGGTTATCTTGATACGTATTATCTGATCAATGATGAAAGCGCGATTTTTACGAATCTGAGAGATAACCATGAACTGTACTGCTTCGGGCATCTCGCGGAGGGCGCGGCGGCTTATTACCAGGCGACAGGAAAGGATGGGCTGCTGAAGGCCGCTGAACGGTTCGCTTCATATATTGCCTCTCAAATCGGTCCGGAGGAGGGGAAGAAGCGCGGCTATCCCGGCCATGAGATTGCGGAAATGGCTCTGATGCGTCTGTATGAGCTGACGGGGAAGAGAGAATATCTGGAGCTTGCTTCTTATTTTGTAAATGAACGGGGCAGAAAGCCGTATTATTTTGACGTGGAGAGAAAGCTTGTCTGCCCGCCCGGTGAGCTGCGGTATCAGTATAATCAGGCGCATCTTCCGGTAAGGGAGCAGGAGGAGGCGGTCGGACATGCGGTTCGGGCCGTGTATCTGTATTCTGGTATGGCGGATGTCGCGAGAGCAACGGAGGATGAGAGTCTGAAGCGGGCATGTGAGACGTTATGGAACAATATCGTAAGAAAGAAGCTGTATATTACGGGCGGAATCGGAGCAACTCATGAGGGAGAGGCCTTCTCCTTCGACTATGATCTGCCGAATGATACGGCTTACGCGGAGACCTGCGCGGCAATCGGGCTGGTTTTCTTCGCAAGAAGAATGCTTCAGCTTACGCCGAAGGCAGAATATGCGGATGTAATGGAACGGGCCCTGTATAACGGAGTCTTAAGTGGAATGGCGCTGGACGGGAAGAGCTTCTTCTATGTGAATCCGCTGGAGGTACTTCCGGAGGCGTGCCATAAGGATAAGAGAAAGCAGCATGTAAAGCCCGTACGCCAGAAATGGTTCGGATGCGCGTGCTGTCCGCCTAATCTTGCAAGGCTTATCAGCTCGATTGGAAGCTATGCCTATACGGAAAAAGAGGATACCCTGTTCCTTCATCTGTATCTGGGCGGTGAGATAACCGCGCAGGCGGGCGGCAGGCAGGTACGAGCGGCCGTGTATTCCGAAATGCCGTGGAACGGAGCTGTATCGCTGGAATGCCGTTCGGATCTGGATGAGCCGTACACCTTTGCGCTGCGGATTCCCGGCTGGGCGGACGGTTATGAGCTTGATGCGCCGGAGGGAACCAAAAGAGAAGAGAAGGACGGGTATCTTTACCTGACAAGAGCGTGGAAGAAGGGAGAGTCCGTCCGGATGAATATCCCGATGAAGATTCGTCTTGTCTGTGCGAATCCGCTGGTAAGAGAGGACACGGGAAAGGCTGCCGTCATGAGAGGGCCGGTTGTGTACTGCATGGAGGAAGCGGATAATGGGAAGAATCTGCATCTGCTTGAAATCGGCGCGGATGAAATGCACACGGCAGCCGGAAGAGACGCCATGGGAGAGCATTTTATCGGAATTACGGCGGGAGGGCGCCGGCGGATGGCAGACGGGGCAGAAGAAGAGCCTCTGTATGCCGAATACCGCGCTCCGGATTATGAGAAGGCAGAGCTTGTCTATATCCCTTATTATATGTGGAATAACAGGGGGGAGGGCGAGATGCAGGTCTTTACCAGAGTGTACGGCTGACAGGATATGAAAGAAAAGGAAGCCAGCAGAGAATCCGAAGACGCCGGGATCTTTATAGGCTTCCTTTCTTATGTGCACCGGATGCTGCCGCCCGGTTCCGCGCGGCGTCCTGCAACGGCATGGTTATGTCAGAGAGTAAGCGTCCTCGGTCTCCTCTCTGATAATCTGAACAAAGCGTCTGGCCTTGGAGATGTCATGGTTGATGGTATAGACATCCCGCTGTGTGATCTCAAGCTTGCAGCCCTTCGCGGCGCGGACGGTTGCGCGGATATGATCCCGGAATGCGTCTTCATCCAGTGTGGCTCCTACCCCAAGGAAATTGGGACTTGGCTTCCTGTGATAGATGATATTGGTTCCTCTCAGCTGTTCTCCCATGTAGGCTTCGTCACACCAGGGAGATATGGAGAGCTTTCTCAGATTCGGAAGCTTTGACAGGCAGTTCTTCCAGATTGGATGAACCGGTTCGCAGCATCCGTAAGACAGACGGCCGTAGTTTTGCGCGATTTCCCGGTAACAGGGGAATATGAATTCCTCATACATTTCCGGTGAGATTCCGACGGTCTCCTGCGAATCCAGGAAGCCCCATACATCTCTGGTTGTCAAAGGGCGCTTCTTCGCTTCCTCCTCGCCGGGAAGCTCTCTGGTATAGCACCAGCTTCCCTGTCCCAGGGGATTATGTCCCACAGTGGGCCATATCAGCCCTTTCTTCTCAAGCATTCTGTAATAGGCGTTCGTATCTTCCGCAATCCGGTTCATCATTTTCCTGAACAGATCCGGATAATCATAGAGGGAATACATCATGGTCTCCATGCTCATAATATGAAGGAGATATTGGGTCGGTACACAGTACAGGCATCCCATCTCGGGTCTGACGGGCAGAATATCGCCGAACAGATCGGTTAAGAAGGCAATCTTGTCTGCCAGCGTGCCGGCGGACGCTTCATACCTGGTAGCCTGAAGCTTTGGATAATCCTCCTCCAGATCCGTGATCTGTGAGACAAAATGATGACCAAGACTTGTATTGCCGTCCGCGTCAGATGTGTGTTCCACCTTGACATCCAGGTTGAACAGCCGGAAGTCGGAGTCATAACAGACCGGATAATAATCCGGCGTTACTCTGTCATCATCGAAGAATTCCTGGTTGGCAAAATTATTATACAGATTCATCTCGATCTGCCGTGCTGCATGAGTGGAGCAGCGAAGCAGAGGGGAAATCACTTCATGGGCGAAGGTGCCAAGCTCGAGATGAATCATGGGACGGCTGCCGTGTCCGTCATTGTGGTCATACCACAGCGCGATGCGTTCCCTGTTGACGTCTGATGCTGCAAGCCCGGCCTGCCTGCGGGCGAGATCCCGCAGGATTTCGCGATCCTGTTTACTGATCTCTGGCTGATTCATAGAGTTCCTCTTTTCTGCATTTTATATGATAAGTAAAGTATAGTCTTTACTTTGGCGGGTGTAAATCATATAATAAAAAAATCTTCCGGCCGAAGGGGTATTTTCTGTATCAGATTATGCAGTGCGCGTCAGGAAGGGGACGTTTCTGGACAAAGTAGAAGAGCCATGAAATAGAGACAGGGGAAGAGGGGGATGTTAAACGATGGAGGTTACGGATCATGAGTGAAGGAAAGAAGGCCGGAATGATAACGGGGAATCCTGCAAAGTCATTGATTATATTTGCGGTTCCTCTGATACTTGGCAATCTGCTGCAGCAGTTCTACAATATGGCGGACTCCATTATCGTAGGGCAGTTTGTGGGAGAGGACGCGCTGGCTGCGATTGGGGCATCTTATTCTCTGACAACCGTGTTCGTTATGATTGCAATCGGAGGCGGGATCGGCGCGTCTGTGATTACGGCGCAGTATTTCGGAGCGAAGGAATATTCGCAGGTGCGGATTTCGATTCATACCGCGCTGTTTACCTTTCTTGGAGTCAGCCTTGTGCTGGCGGTAATTGGGCTGTTCGCGAACCGGACGATTCTGATTTTGCTGAACACTCCGGATAATGTGCTGGATTCTGCGGTGTTATATCTGAACATATATTTTCTTGGACTTCCGTTCCTGTTCATGTATAATATTCTGACTTCCATCTTTAACGCGCTCGGAGAGTCGAGAATTCCGCTGTATCTTCTGATTTTTTCTTCGGTAACGAATGTGATTCTGGATCTTGCGGCAGTTGCTGTCTGGAATCTTGGAGTCGGAGGAGCCGCCGCCGCGACCGTGTTCGCTCAGGGACTTTCCGCTGTGATTCTGTTCGCGCTGCTCCTTCGGAAGCTGAAGCGGCTCGGCAGGGAGAGAGTATCCTTCTATGACAGAAAGATATTGGGGAAGATTGTTAAGGTAGCCGTGCCTTCTATTATTCAGCAGTCCATTGTGTCGATTGGAATGCTTCTTGTGCAGTCCGTAGTGAACGGGTTCGGATCTTCCGTGCTTGCCGGATATTCGGCAGGCACGCGGATTGAATCGATCTGTATTGTCCCCATGATCGCGATGGGGAATGCCATATCAACGTTCACGGCGCAGAATATCGGGGCGGGAAAGCCGAAACGGGTGAAACAGGGGTACCGCGCGGGGTATGCGATTATATTTGCCTTCGCTGCTCTGATTGCAGTGATATTGCTCTGCTTTAAGAGTCCTATTATCTCTTCCTTTGTGGATGCCGAAGACGGGAGGCTGGCATATGAGACGGGAACCTCGTATCTTTCCTTTATTGCGTGGTTTTTCGCATTGATCGGACTGAAGGCGCTGACTGACGGGGTTCTGCGAGGTGCGGGGGATGTCGTGGTATTCACGCTTGCGAATCTGTGCAATCTGGCCGTGCGCGTATTTGTGGCATTTCGATTCGCTCCGGTCTGGGGAGTGGAGGCGGTGTGGATCGCGGTTCCGATGGGATGGACGGCCAATTATGTGATCTCGTTCATACGGTATCTGAGCGGGGCGTGGAGCAGGAAGAAGGCGATATAAAATGCTGGCCGTTCTGATTTTGGGATTGAAAAGGGGCTGCCTGGAAATGACAGCCCCTTGCCATGCCGTAATACAAAGGCCGGGTAAACTCTTCTTTTGACTGGGATATGTAATGAAGAGGAACTTCCTTGGGAAAGCGAGGCGGAAAAGATGGCATTGAGACACAGAATCACCATCAATGTCACGGATCTGCGGGGCAAGACCGACACGGTGCTCAAAGGGGCTGACGTAAGACTTCCGGCAAGGCGTGATGCCATTATGGACGTAGGCGGTTATGTCGCAGGCCATGTGAAGGATGGGAGGCGGAAGGTTGGCCATGTTCTCTGCCGTTCCATGCGAACGTTGGATATGGACAACGGGCTGCCTCTCTCTTAAGCATCAGAGGCCAAAAACGGGAATG
>DVNP01000202.1 GCA_018714285.1 Candidatus Caccomorpha excrementavium
AGCCCTTTCCGCCGCAGACCTGGCACTGCATATCAATCTCAAATCCCGGCTATACGAACGGGAAGAAGCCGGAACGCATTCTGACCGGCACATCGGTTCCGAATACTTTGCTTAAAATACTCTTGATCATAACCTTTCCGGAAGTGAAGGTTATGTCCTTATCAACAATCAGCGCCTCGTACTGGAAGAAGGCTCTCTCATGATGCGCGTCCGTTGTCTCGTTGCGGTAGACGCGGCCCGGATAGACGAAGCGGTAGGGCGGCTTATGAGTCTGCATATAACGGACGCTTCCGCCCGTCAGATGAGGGCGCAGGCAGAGCTTCTCGTTCGTGCTTCCGCTGTCATGCCCCTCAAGCCAGTATGTGTCCATGCTCTCCCTGGCCGGATGATTGGGCGGGAAGTTCAGCTTATCGAACGCATACAGCTCACTTGTAATATCGTCCTCCTGGAAGATTTCGAATCCCATGGAACGGAACGTATCATTTAAGTCATAGCACATCTGGGTGATCGGATGAAGCCCGCCTGAAGGCGGCAGGATTCCAGGTACGGAGCAGTCAAAATCCGGAGATACCTCAGAGGCCTTGAGCTTCAGTTCCGTTCTTTTTGCTTCAATCAGTTCCGTAACCTGGTTCTTGGCCTGATTCAGAATCTTCCCCATCTCGGGGCGAACCTCCGGATCGAGCTTCGGAAGCTCCTTCATTAAGAGACTTAACGAACCCTGCTTCCCGATATATGCGCTCTTCATATTTTGCAGCTCATTTTCATTGACAGCTGCGGTGATTTTGGCTTTTGCCTCCGATAAAATGCTGTTGATTTTATCTTTCATTCCGATTCTCCTTTCTGAATTGAGGCAGATGTCTGTTCCGGATCTCTTCCTGCAGGATCCGAGGAATAAAAAAACACCGCCTCTTGCTGTTACAAGGGACGATGTTAATCGCGGTACCACCCTGTTTCAGAGCATCCGGAAGGGCTGCTCTGCACTCGTTTTGTGTAATCCTGCTACACGGGCATCCGGCTTAACGCAGAGCTTTCAATCTGCTTTTCGCCGGAAGGCTCCCATACTGAAATTTCCGGAAGGTTCATGCGGAATGCTCTCAGCCGGTGACACTCCGTCTCTGTCTCACTACATCTACCGTACTCACATATGCTCATAGCCTAAAATCCAGATTATTATTACATAAAATGACCCATTTGTCAATGAAAACCGGCGGCGATTTTCGTATTGCGAAATAAAAGAAATAGTGGTACGATAAACAGGAAACGAAAGCAGGACAGCATAAGGAGGACAACAAGATGACATTAAATCCGCTTGAGATTGCAGCCAGACACCGGACCTGTTTCCATACGCCGCCAAAGCATGTTCCGGCGGGAGGGGATGATGTGTCCGGGAACGGAAGATGGAGAATTTGGGAGTATGCGGGGACGAAGATAGACGCGCCGATATTGGGCAACGGCGATATGCTTTCCGCGTTCGCGGGGCCGTGTGAGTACCCGCAGTTCTGGATTACGGCCAATGATTTCTGGCAGATGGAGAGCGCGGCAAACTGGGAATTCTTTCATGACAATGCACAGGCCAAATATGATCCTCCTGTGTGTCTTGGAAGTCCGCGGCCGATCGGCAGAATGGTATTCTCGGTTCCGAAGCTGAAGGATGCGGGATATTATGTATGGCAGGATTTTCTGACCGCGACGACGAATGCCGAATACACGCTGGCGGACGGAAATCATGTACGGATGAAGAGTTATGTGGCGGCCATGGAGAATATACTGGTTATTGAGTGGAGCTGCGAGGCTCCGGTCGAGATGGAGGCGGATTTTTATTTCCCGGACGAGATCGGATGCGGATGCGATCAGGGAATTGATTTTGACGGAAGCGCTGTACGGGAAGATTCCCTTGCCGGAACGTTCGCGGGCTTAATCGGGGGCAGGCCGGTTCAAATGAAGAAGGTCCGCCGCGGCGTGCTCAGCGGATACCGGGAATTCTCCGATCATGTGGATGTGCCGGTAAAGGCCGGCTTTGCCGGACGCTTTCTCGGAGAGGAGACGCTGCGGGTTACGGTGATGCCGGATCATCCCGCCGTATTCGTGATTCCGGTGAGGACGCTTGCCAAGGTGAGCCGTCCTTATGAATACGCGAGATCCCGCGCGGAATGGATTACGAAAGAGGAGACTGCGCAGCTGTACCGCCAGCATCTTTTGTGGTGGCGGGATTACTGGTCGGTATCCGGAATTGAGATTGATGATCCGCTTCTGGAGGAAAAGTATTATCTGGGACATTATATGATGGGGTCGCTTGCGAGGAATCCGGATTATCCTCCGAATATTCTCGGAATTTCAACCTACGACAGAATGGCGTGGAACGGAAATTATAAGATTAACTATAATCATCAGTCTCCGTATCTGGGGCTGCTTGCGGCAGGGCGTTTTGAACAAGCGGATACGCATGATGCGCCGTATTTTGCCATGCTGGATCTTGCGAAGGAGATGAGCCAAAGACTGCTCGGGCATACGGGCGCGTATCTTCCGCTCGGGCTTGGACCTGTCGGAATGGTCAGCGAGCCGCTTCTTCTGTATATGAAATCTCCCGCCGTTCACGGCGCTACGAATCTGATCATGCGCTACCGGCTGACGAAGGACAGAACGTACGCGAGGAAGATCTATCCTTATCTGAAGAGCGTCGCCGATTTCTGGGAGGCCGATCTGGTTTTTGAGGACGGTCATTACCGGGTTGTCGGAGACGGTATGCATGAGCGGGTTACGGATCAGGTCAGGCAGAACGGGCTTCCGGAGAATCCGGCCAATACTCTGGGCTATCTTCGGGCCTTCTTTGGATTCCTGCCGGAAATCGCTTCGGATCTGGGTATTGATGAGGACAGGATTGCGCGCTGGAAGGAGATCGAAGAAAAGCTGTCTCCTTATCCGACAGGCACGATTCGGAAGATTACAAGGAATGAGACGCTCTGGAAGGAAGAGGAGGCTGTGCTTGCAGAGGTGATTCCCGAGCAGTATCT
>DVNP01000203.1 GCA_018714285.1 Candidatus Caccomorpha excrementavium
ATTGATTGTTCTTGGTGCACGAGCCGGGAACACGGTTGGATTCTTCTGCTGCTGCAAATTGGGGATTTGAGGTAGTACTTGTCAAATTATTGTCAATGTGCTATGATTAGCTTGTCTACGAAACCCAAAATATAAAGAAAGGTGAAAGGGAGAACATATGAGCTGCAAAATTACTATCATCGGCGCCGGAAGTGTCGGGGCTACCATCGCGTACAAACTGTCATACGAGGATATCGCGTCGGAGATTGTTCTGATCGATATCAAGAAGGAGAAGGTGGAAGGAGAGGTTATGGATATCAAGCAGGGCACCTGCTTCAGGAATCCGATTTCCATCATTGCGGGAGATTATGAAGACGCGGAGAATTCGGACATTGTCATCATAACCTCAGGTATTGCCCGCAAGCCCGGGCAGACGAGAATCGATCTTGTGCGGACGAATGTGAACATTTTAAAAGAGATTACTCCGCAGATCGTGAAGCACGCGCCGAACGCGCTGTATATTATCGTCAGCAACCCGGTGGATATCCTGACCTATGTATTTACGAAGATTTCGGGACTTGAGGAGAGACAGGTAATCGGCTCCGGTACGATTCTGGATACCGCGCGCCTTCGTTCCGGCTTATCAGAGCACTTCAAGGTTGCGCAGAAGAATATCCACGCGTATGTATTCGGAGAGCACGGGGATTCTTCCTTCGTTCCGTGGTCCGGCGCTGATATTGCAAGCGTGAAGGTAGACGATTACAGTAAGTTAATGGAAGAGAAGGGGATGGATATCAAGCCTCTTGACAAGGCGGCTATGGAGGAATACGTACATAAGTCGGGCGGACAGGTTATCGCCAAGAAGGGCGCTACGTTCTATGCCGTCTCGATCGCTGTATGCAACCTCTGCAACACGATTATGGCTGCTTCGGATTCTGTTGCCACCATATCTTCCATGATGCACGGCGAATACGGAATTGAGGATGTCTGTCTGAGCACTCTGACCCTGGTAGGGCCGGAGGGTGTCAGGTGCAAGATTCCGATGCCTCTGACGGACGAAGAGACCGCGAAGCTTCAGAAGAGCGCGAACGCGCTGAAGGAAGTAATCGCACAGTTGGATATGTAAGACTTAATAATACAGGAACAAGGCGGGCTCATGCCCGCCTTACCAAGGAGGTAATACAATGGTATACAGTTATTATCCCGGCTGCACGTTGAAGAATAAGGCAAAGGATCTGGATCATTACGCAAGAGTGTCCGCAAAGGCTCTGGGCTTTGAACTGGAAGAGATCAGCGAATGGCAGTGCTGCGGCGGCGTCTATCCGTTGGGAAGCGACGAGATTGCCACCAAGCTTTCTTCCGTGCGTGCCTTGAATGATGCAAAGGAGAAGGGGCAGGAGCTGGTAACGCTTTGTTCCGGGTGCCACCATGTGATCAAGAGAGTGAATGACGATATGAAGCACGTTGCGGATATCCGGACGAAGGCGAATAATTATATGCAGCTTGACGAGCCGTATGCCGGCGAGACGAATGTGCTGCATTATCTTGAGGTTCTGCGTGACCGCGTAGGATTCGACGTCCTGAAGCAGAAGGTGACGAATCCGCTGAAGGGGAAGAAGATTGGAGCCTATTACGGATGTCTTCTTCTTCGTCCGGGCAAGGTGATGGCGTTCGACAATCCGGAGAATCCGAAGATTATGGAGGACTTCATCCGGGCAATCGGAGCCGAGCCGGTGATTTATCCGTACCGCAACGAGTGCTGCGGCGGATACATTTCCCTTAAGGACAATGAGCTGGCCGCGGGAATGTGCAGGAAGATTGAGGACAGCGCGGCAGGCTTCGGCGCGGATATGCTGATTACGGCCTGTCCGCTTTGTATGTACAACCTGAATAAGAACAATAACGGAACTCTGCCGGTTTATTACTTTACGGAGCTGCTGGCAGAGGCCCTTGGAGTGAAAGGGGAGTGAAGGAGCAGTGACAACCAGGAAAAATCAGGCTGAGCTGATTAAGGAAATCAGCGGCGTCAATCCGCTGAAGTGTATGAAGTGCGGAAAATGCTCCGCGTCCTGTCCGTCTTATAATGAGATGGATATTAAGCCGCATCAGTTTGTGTCTTATGTGGTGAATGAAGATATTGAATCATTGGTGAAGTCTAAGTCCCTGTGGAAGTGCCTTTCCTGCTTCGCGTGCGTGGAGAGATGTCCGCGCGATGTCAAGCCGGGCAAGTTGATTGATGCCGCAAGGCAGATTGTTGTCCGTGAGCGGGGAGGAGATTTTCTGTCCCCGAACGAGATTCCGGAGCTTCTTGATCCGGATACTCCGCAGCAGCTGCTTGTAAGCGCGTTCAGAAGATACAGGAGGTGACGAAGGTGCAGAGGATTGGAGTATTTGTCTGCCATTGCGGAACCAATATCGCCGCGACGGTGGACGTGAAGAAGGTAGTGGAAATGGCTCTGGCCGAACCGGGCGTCGTCCATGCTGAGGATTATCAGTATATGTGCTCGGAAGTCGGACAGGAAAAGATACAGAATGCGATTCGGGAGAAGAATCTGGGAGGAGTTGTCGTATGCTCCTGTTCTCCCCGCATGCATGAGACAACGTTCCGCAACGCGGCCCAGAAGGCGGGGTTAAATCCGTACATGGTTGAGATTGCCAATATCCGTGAGCATTGCTCCTGGATCCATAAGAATATGGAAGAGGCAACCGAGAAGGCCGTGATTCTCATGCGCGCCGCGGTCGCGAAGGTGAATCTGAATACCCCGCTGAAGCCGGGCGAGAGCCGCGTGACGAAGCGCGCCCTTGTAATCGGCGGCGGCATCGCGGGAATCCAGACCGCTCTTGATATTGCGGAGGCAGGATATCCGGTTGATATCGTGGAGAAGACGCCGAGTATCGGAGGAAGAATGTCGCAGCTTGACAAGACCTTCCCGACGCTTGACTGTTCTTCCTGTATCCTGACGCCCAAGATGGTAGATGCGAGTGCTCATCCGAACATTACGCTCTATACATACAGCGAGGTGGAGAAGGTCACAGGATTCGTGGGCGACTTCACGGTTGATATCCGTAAGAAGGCAAGAAGCGTTGATATGTCAAAATGTACGGGCTGCGGCGTATGTCAGGAGAAGTGCCCGAGCAGGAAGATACCGAATGAGTTCAACAGAGGACTGAATAACCGGACCGCGATCTATACGCCGTTCGCGCAGGCGATTCCGAATGTGCCGGTTATCGATCGCGAGAACTGCATTAAGTTCAAGACCGGCAAGTGCGGCGTATGCTCCAAGGTATGCCAGGCCGGCGCGATTGATTATGAACAGAAGGATGAGATTATTACGGAGAAGTACGGCGCGATTGTAGTCGCGACGGGCTTCGATATGATTAAGCTTGACAACTATGACGAATATGCGTACAGCCAGAGCAAGGATGTCATTACTTCGCTTGAGCTGGAACGTATTATGAATGCCGCGGGTCCGACGAACGGTCATCTGGAGCGTCTGTCCGACGGCAAGGCTCCGAAGGAGATCGTCTTTATTCAGTGCGTGGGAAGCCGCTGCGCGGATAACAGGGGCAAGAGCTACTGCTCCAAGATCTGCTGCATGTATACGGCCAAGCACGCGATGCTGATTAGAGACAAGTATCCGGATGTGAATGTGACCGTATTTTATATTGATGTCCGTACGCCGGGCAAGAACTTTGACGAATTCTACCGCAGGGCAGTCGAGGAATACGGCGTGAATTATATCAAGGGACAGGTCGGCAAGGTGATTCCGCAGCCGAACGGGAAGCTGCTCGTTCAGGGAGCGGATCTGCTCGATAACAAGCAGATTCTCAAAGAGGCGGATATGGTGGTTCTGGCAGCGGCGATCGAGCCGAATCCGGATGCCAAGAAGATTGCGACCATGCTGACTGCCAGCATTGATACGAATAATTTCCTCACGGAAGCCCATGCGAAGCTGCGTCCGGTAGAATCGCCGACGGCGGGCATCTTCCTGTCCGGCGTATGCCAGGGTCCGAAGGATATTCCTGAGACGGTATCCCAGGCCGGCGCTGCGGCCGTGAAGGCGATTGGCCTTCTTGCGAAGGACAAGCTGCTGACCAACCCGTGTACGGCGCATTCCGACGAGCTGCTGTGCAACGGCTGTTCTCAGTGCGCGAATGTCTGCCCTTACGGAGCAATTACGTATGAGGATCGTCAGGTGAACGATCATGGTATCCGGGAAGTAAGGCGCATTGCGGTTGTCAATGATGCGCTGTGCCAGGGCTGCGGAGCATGTACCGTTACCTGTCCGTCCGGAGCCATGGATCTGCAGGGATTCTCGAACAGACAGATTCTAGCGGAGGTGGATGCGATATGTCTATAGAAGCAAAAGAAGAATTCAGACCGAAAATTGTAGCGTTCTGCTGCAACTGGTGCAGCTATGCGGGGGCCGATCTGGCGGGAAGCAGCCGTCTGTCCTATCCGGCGGATGTGAAGATTATCCGTGTTCCGTGCTCCTGCCGTGTGAATCCGATGTTCATATTAAGGGCATTTGAGAGGGGCGCGGACGGTGTCATCATGTGCGGATGCCACCCGGGCGACTGCCATTATACCTCCGGCAATTACTACGCGAGAAGGCGTATGACGCTCTTGTTCTCCATGCTGGATTTCATCGGAGTGGAGAACGGCCGTACCCGCGTGGAGTGGGTATCTGCGGCGGAGGGCGCGAGATTCTCCGCGACCATGCATGAGTTCGTGGACAAGATTCGTTCCCTCGGCAAGAATGTAAGATTGGAGGACTTAAGATGCAGGAATTAATAAACCGCGCGAAAGAGCTTCTGGCGGACGGGACCGTAGCCAGAGTACTTGGATGGAAAGCCGGCGACCTGCCCTTTAATCCGGAACCGGCTTACTTTGAGAAGGAAGAGGACTTCGCGGATTTCGTATATGACGGATTCTGCGGAGCGAACCTGAGCAAATATATGATTGAAGCCTCCAAGCTGGAGGGGAAGACACTGGTCTGCTTAAAGCCCTGCGATACCTACAGCTTCCGTCAGCTGATGAAGGAGCACCGTGTTGACAGAGAGAAGGCCTATATTATCGGCGTGGGCTGCAGGGGCAAGCTGGATGTGAACAAGATTCGCGATATGGGAATCAAGGGAATCGAAAGCGTTCAGGGCGCGGAGATTGAAGAGGAAGGCGATACCCTGACCTTTCAGACCATATACGGAGAGAAGACCTGCTCCTATGCGGATGCCATGCTGGAGAGATGCCATGTATGCAAGGGCAAGGAGCATATGATATATGACGAGCTGATCGGAGAGTCGAAGGAGACGAAGGATGCGGATCGGTTCGCGGAAGTTGAGAAGATTGAGGCGATGAGCCCGGAGGAGCGGTTCGCGTATTTCCAGAAGGAATTAAGCAAATGTATCCGCTGCAACGCCTGCCGGAATGTCTGCCCGGCCTGCAGCTGCCGTAAGTGCGTCTTTGACAGCACCAAATTTGACAGCGCGCAGAAGGCGAACGTGAACTCCTTCGAGGAGAAGATGTTCCATATTATCAGGGCGTTCCACGTGGCGGGAAGATGTACGGACTGCGGGGAGTGCAGCAGGGTATGTCCTCAGGGAATTCCGCTTCATCTGTTCAACCGGAAGTTTATCAAGGATATCGACGAGCTCTACGGCGAGTATCAGGCGGGCGCGGACGACGAGGAGAGAGGCCCGCTGACCAGCTATTCCATGGATGATGCGGAGCCGGGGATTGTGGCAGAAAGGGGATAATGTTATGTATAAGATCGCAAAAGAAAATCTGACGGCATTATTTCAGAAGATTGCCGCGCAGCAGGAATTATATCTTCCGGTGAAGACTGCCGGACAGGTTAACTTCGGCGTATGGACCGACGACGCGCAGGTTGACCTTGATACGCTGAAAAGCGTCAAGTCTCCGAAGGATGTCTTCTTTCCCCAGAGCGAGACCTTATATACCTGCATCAAGGATGGCAGGAAGCTGAAGATTGAGCCGGAAGCGCTGAAGGAACAGAGCTTTGTCGTATTTGGCATGAAGGCCTGCGACATAAAGGGAGTAGAGGTGCTTGATCGGGTATTCCTTTCCGATCCGATTGATACGTTCTATGCGGCGAGAAGAGATCACGGCACTGTGGTTGCGCTTGCCTGCCATGAACCGGAGGAGAGCTGCTTCTGCAAGGTATTCGGCGTTGACTGCGCGGATCCCGTGGCTGACGTGGCCGCATGGATGATTGAAGATACGCTGTACTGGAAGCCGGTTACGAAGAAGGGAGAAGCGCTTACGGCTTCTCTGGAGGAGCTTCTTACAGAGGATGACGCGGCGGAGGCGAAGGTGGAAGCGGAGCAGGCCGCGATCCGCGCGATTGTGGAGAAGCTGCCCTATTCCCATCTTTCCCTTGAGGGCTGGAACGGGGACGTTCTGATGGAGAAGTTTAATTCCGGGCTGTGGGACGAGCTGTATAAGCCGTGCCTTGCGTGCGGAACCTGTACCTTCGTATGCCCGACCTGCCAGTGCTATGATATCAAGGATTACAATACCGGACACGGCGTTCAGAGGTACCGCTGCTGGGATTCCTGCATGTACTCTGACTTCACCATGATGGCGCACGGTAACAACCGGACTACGCAGAAGGAAAGATTCCGTCAGAGATTCATGCACAAGCTGGTGTATTTTCCGGCCAATAATGACGGAATGTATTCCTGTGTGGGCTGCGGCAGATGCGTGGAGAAATGCCCGGCTGCGCTGAATATTGTAAAAGTAATCAAAGCATTTCAGAAACAGGGAGGTGAACAGTAATGGGCGAATGCACATGTCATAAGAATTATGCGTTGGATACACTGATTCCGAAGGTGGGGATTATCACCGACATCCGTACGGAGACGCCGGATGTTAAGACCTTCCGCGTGAATGCTCCGGAGGGGGGCAAGCTGTTCGAGCATATGCCGGGTCAGTGCGCCATGCTGTGTGTTCCGGGAGTCAGCGAGGGTATGTTTTCCATTACTTCTTCGCCTACCAACAAAGAGTATCAGGAATTCAGCATCAAGAGATGCGGAATGCTGACCGATTATCTTCACAGCCTTTCGGTAGGCGACGAGATTACGGTGCGCGGGCCTTACGGCAACCATTTCCCGGTAGAGACCGCGTTCAAGGGGAAGAATCTGCTGTTCATCGCGGGAGGTATCGGCCTTGCGCCGCTTCGTTCCGTGATTAACTATGTGCTGGATAACCGCGCGGATTACGGCACTGTTGATATCGTCTACGGTTCCCGTTCCAAGGATGATCTGGTGAAGCTGGAGGAGATTCAGAATGTCTGGATGAAAGCCGACGGAGTGAACGTCTATCTTACGATTGACCGTGAGCAGGAGGGATGGGACGGCCATGTCGGCTTCGTGCCCAACTATGTGAAGGAGCTCGGCTTCGATGTGAATAAGATTGCGGTTCTGTGCGGACCTCCCGTCATGATCAAGTTCACGCTGGCGGGACTTACAGAGCTTGGCTTCTCAAAGGAACAGGTCTATACGACGCTGGAGCTCCGTATGAAGTGCGGAATCGGAAAATGCGGCAGATGCAATATTGGCTCGAAGTATGTATGTAAGGACGGACCGGTATTTCGGTTTGACGAAATTGATGAGATGCCGAATGAATACTAGGGGAAAGGAAGATATATCATGGAAAAGATGGTAAATGTATATTTTTTTGGTAAGCAATACCGTGTTCCGGCTGAGCTGACAATTATGACAGCCATGGAGTATGCGGGATATACGCTCAAAAGAGGCTGCGGCTGCCGTCATGGTTTCTGTGGAGCCTGCGCGACGATCTACAGAATCAAGGGCAAGAACGAGCTGCATACCTGCCTTGCCTGTCAGACGCAGGTGGAGGAAGGTATGTATGTGGCCAGCATTCCCTACTTCCCGACGGATAAGAGAACCTATGAGATCAATGAGATCAGGCCGGAGCAGAGAGTGATGATGGAGCTGTATCAGGAGATTTACAGCTGTATCGGCTGCAATGCGTGTACCAAAGCTTGTACGCAGGATCTGAAGGTTATGCAGTA
>DVNP01000204.1 GCA_018714285.1 Candidatus Caccomorpha excrementavium
TCATCGTGGAAGTAGTACAATAAAAAAATCCTTTTCTTCCGGATAAAAAAATGATAGAATAGAGCATAGCTTGCAGCTGCAAACCTGATGCGCGCAGAAGTCAGCGCAGAAATGAGGATAATTATGGCAAAAAAACGAATTGTAGTAGCTCTGGGAAGATGCGCCTTCGGCGAAACCTTTCCGGAACAAAGAAGAGCTGTCCATGGCGCCGCGAAGGCAATCGCCGATCTTGCGGAACAGAAATACGAGATCGTGGTCACTCATTCAAACGGTCCTCAGATCGGAATGGTCCATACCGCCATGACCGAATTCGCAAGGCTCGATCCCAAATATACGGTGGCTCCGATGTCTCTGTGCAGCGCAATGAGCCAGGGCTATATCGGCTATGATCTGCAGAATGTGATCCGGACCGAACTGCTTAACCGCGGCATATATAAGCCCGTCGCAACCGTTATCACACAGGTAAAGGTCGATCCGTTTGACAAGGCGTTCCGCCACCCGAGCAAGATCATAGGCCGTTATATGACGGAAGAAGAGGCTCTGGCAGAGGAGAAGAAGGGTAATTACGTGGTCAAAGAAGAGAAGGGCTACCGCAGGATTATCGCTTCTCCCAAGCCGATTGATGTCTATGAGATCGACACAATCAAGGCGCTGCTGAACGCCAGACAGATTGTAATTGCCGGCGGCGGAGGCGGAATCCCCGTACTCGAGCAGGGAACCGTCCTGAAGGGCGCAAGCGCGGTAATTGAGAAGGATCTGACCGCCGCCAAAATCGCGGAGATGGTTCAGGCCGATACGCTGCTCCTTCTGACCGGCGTAGAGAAGGTCTGCCTCCATTACGCCACACCCGAGGAGAAGGAAATCGATTTCCTCGATCCGGATACTGCTCTCTCCTATATGGAACAGGGCTTCTTCGGAGAAGGCTCCATGAAGCCGAAGGTGGAGGCCGCCATTAACTTCGCCTCCACTTCGCCGGAGCATGTCTCCGTCATTACTCACCTTGAAAAGGCTCTCGACGGACTGACAGGCAGGACCGGAACCCGGATTTGTCTTTCTGACAAACGATAACGGATCCCCGGAAGCCTTCGGAAAAAGCGGTTCGGCCGTTGCTTTCCGTCCCGTTCACACATTAAGGGATTCGGAACCTAAGGGTTCCGAATCCCTTTTTACCGCAGTCTTCGATCCTCAAAGCGAATCTGTGTCTTAAGATAATTCCGTATCACCAGGTATTTTTCTTCTGTTGGCTTATCATCCACCGCAAGATCAAGCGACATTCCGATATCATCCAATACCCGATCGCTGATCTTATCCCTCATTCCCTGCAGAATTTCAAGCTTTTCCCGGTAAGATCCCGCATCCAGAAATTCCATCAGACCGGCATGAATCCGCGCAGCTTCGGCAGGCCCGCCTGTCTTTGCAGACGCATCCTGTGTCTGCCCGGCATCCCGTTCGTATCGTTCATTTCTCTGCGGCTGTACGGTTCCCGGACTCTCTTCGGGACTTTCCTCCCCCGGCTGTACTCTTTGAAATCCCGAAAGAAACAGCCCCGCAGGCAGTACATAGACCAGGAATCTCCCCTGCAGCTCCTGATATACCACCATTCTTTCCTTATCGATTGCATTGACGGCAACTGCCGTAATCTGATAAAGGCCTCCCGCCTTATCACGATAGAATTCGCCGATTCCCGGCATTTGACTCTCAGACATCTATCTTATCCTCCGTTTCTGCGCCGTTCTTTCTCTGACAAAGAACCGCGGTTACGGCGCCCCTTCGGTTCCTCAACTTTTCCGAACGGCAGCCCGCCCGGCTGAATACATTGACACTATAACGACTCTTAGAAAGGCATTCATCAATATGGAACGAACCCGTCAGATTGTCGGCGTGAAATGGGCACATGACAGGCATCTCTTCGGCGCCGGCATCGGTGTCGCAATCCTGGATACCGGAATCAGCGCCCATCCGGATTTTATGGAAGGGGGCAGCCGGATCGCTGCCTTTTATGATACAATTCACGCGCAGAAGAAGCCTTATGACGACGGCGGACACGGAACACATGTCGCGGGTATTATCGGAGGGAACGGATACGCAAGCGCGGGCCGTTTTATGGGAATCGCTCCGATGTGCCGTCTGATCTGCGTCAAGGTTCTTAATTACAAGGGCGAGGGCAACATTCCCGACGTGCTCCGGGGAATTGACTGGGTAATCCGGAATAAAGACTCTCTCGGCATCCGTATTCTGAACATCTCGGTGGGTACCAGGAAGGATTCCCATTCCAGAGAAGAGAGAAATCTCCTGAACGCCGTGGACGCTGCCTGGGATTCCGGACTCATCGTCGTCGCGGCGGCAGGAAATAACGGACCGGACAGCGGAAGCATCTCCATTCCCGGCTCCAGCCGTAAAATTATCACTGTCTGCGCCTTTGACGATCAGGCTGTCGTAAAAACCCCGAACGGCAGGACCTCCTGCTACTCCGGACGCGGTCCGACCGGAGCCTGCATCCTCAAGCCCGATATCGTTGCGCCCGGCAGCAATATTGTCAGCTGCCGGAGCACGAATCTCCCCGCCCGGAGAGGAATCAGACCGTCCGGCTCCTACTCTTCCTTCTACACGGTAAAAAGCGGCACCTCTATGGCAACCCCCGTCGTATCCGGCGCTCTGGCCCTTCTGCTCGGATCCCGTCCGTCTCTCACAAATAAGGAAGTCAAGATGCGGCTTCATGAACGGTCGGTAGACCTTGGACTGCCCAGAAATCATCAGGGCTGGGGACTGCTGAATATCGAGCGCCTGCTTTGCTGAAATCTGCTTTAAATTTCCTTCAAAAATATAGGAAATAAGGCAAGCTGAGTTTCATACTATACACTGTAAACAAAATTTGGAGGTATCAATATGAGTGATTTAGCGGCAACAAATTGCGGCAACGGATGCGGTTGTGAAGGAGGAGTCAGCAACAACAACAGCTGCTTATGGATTATCATCCTTCTGCTCTTCTGCGGCGGACTTGGCAACAACGGATGCGGATGCGGCAACGGCAGCTGCGGGTGCGGCAACGGTGTTGGCGGAATCGGAAACGGCAGCGACTGCAGCTGCATTATCCTCATCCTTCTCCTTCTGTGCTGCGGCGGCAACTGCTTCTGCTAATCGGTAAGGCCCTTTACGAATCGCTCTTTTAAAGGGAGGCGTGCATCGGAAACTCTCCGATGCACGCCTCCTTATTCCATATTATAAATGAATTTCTTTTGCGTAACAATAGGAATCTGCATCTGTTTTGTTTCTGAATCTGTGTTCCGCGCAGCGTCTGTCGATTTCATATATCGTATTATCTTCTATTACAAGATAGTAATCTTCTTCTTTTTTATAGACTGTTTTCTGATTTTTGGAACCTTCTTCCATTCTATCCTCCTTTTCACCCATACGTCAGGCTTCCCTTTTCTTTTATCATATGACCGATATCCCCAGGCGGAGAAAAAACCCGTTGAATATTTTGCGGTAATTCGCTATACTTAGGTAAGATTTTATATTCCAGCGAGGTGATTACATATGTCAGGTTCTATCTATGGAACAATATTTCAAATATCTACCTGGGGCGAATCACACGGTGAAGGCATCGGCGTTGTCGTAGACGGCTGCCCTGCCGGCCTTCCCCTGACCCCGGAAGCGATTCAGCAGTATCTGAATAAAAGAAGGCCCGGACAGACCCGGTATTCGACTCCGCGCAGAGAAGACGACAGCGTATCCATTCTCTCCGGCGTATTCGAGGGCCGGACAACGGGAACGCCAATCTCCATGCTTGTCAGAAATGAGACGCAGCGTTCGGCGGACTATTCACAGATAGCGGACAGCTACCGGCCCGGACATGCGGATTATACCATGGATCAGAAGTACGGCTTCCGGGACTACCGCGGAGGCGGCAGAACATCCGGAAGAGAAACCATCAGCCGCGTAGCCGGCGGCGCCGTTGCCTCCCTGCTTCTTGCCCAGCTTGGAATCTCGGTCTGCGCCTATACCAAATCGATAGGCTCCGTGACGATTGATTATAAGAACTGCTCCCGCAGGAATATTGAGGCAAGCCCCCTGCGCATGCCGGATCTGCACGCCTCCGAACAGGCGCAGGCGCTCGTTGAACGCGCAATGCAGGAACAGGATTCTCTCGGAGGCGTCATCGAATGTATCATCAGCGGCGTTCCCGCAGGCATCGGCGAGCCCGTATTCGATAAGCTGGACGCTTCCCTTGCCAAAGCAGTCATGTCAATCGGCGCGGTAAAAGGGATTGAATTCGGCGCGGGATTCGAGGCGGCCGCGCTGAAGGGATCCGAGAATAACGACGGCTTCACCGTAACGGAATCCGGCAGGGTGAAGAAGCTTCACAATCAGGCCGGAGGAATTCTCGGAGGAATCAGCGACGGATCGGAAATCATATTCCGGGCGGCGATCAAGCCCACTCCCTCTATCTCCAGACCTCAGCAGACAATAACCCGCAGCGGGCAGCCTGTAACCATCAGCGTGCGCGGCCGTCATGACCCCGTTATTGTTCCCCGCGCGGTTGTTGTGGTAGAGTCCATGGCAGCCGTCACGCTTGCGGATCTCATGCTGATTGGCATGACCTCCCGCCTGGATCGCATCAAGGGTTATTATAACGCAGTCCGTCAGGAAGGAGAAATTACAGTATGAACCGGAACAGCTCTCTTCCTCCCGGGAAAGAAGGCGCCAAAGGTATTACAACCCGGGGCATGATTCTCACGGCAATGTTCACGGCAGTGCTCGCCGTCCTGTCCCAGATATCCATTCCGCTGCCGGGCGGTGTTCCGATTACGCTTCAGACCTTTGCCGTCGCGTTTCTGGCCGTCAATCTCGGTCCGAAATACGGAACGTTATCAGTGCTCATCTATCTTCTGATCGGCGCTGCCGGCATACCGGTATTTTCCGGACTTCGCGGCGGTCTGGATGTTCTTTTCGGACCGACGGGAGGCTATCTCATCGGATTCCTCCCTCTGGCCTTTTTATGCGGCGCAGGATCGCGGCGCAGAATCGCGCCGTGCATTGCCCTGTGTATGGCAGGACTGCTTGTATGCCATGTCATCGGCCTGCTGTTCTACTATCACCGCATGGAAACCTGGATCCTGCCGACCGTTCCTCTCATGCTCGCCAAGGATATCCCGACCCTGCTTGTCGCCGTATTCCTCGGACGAAATACCTCAAAGCGTCTGGCTCTTCTTGCCAGACCGGAAGAAAGAATATAATAATTCCGCAGGCATCAGCCTGCGGAATTATTATTGTGCCTGCCTGCACAGATCCTTGAACTTTCCGTAGAATCCGATGCAGCTTTCTCCTTCTGCTCCCGTATTCAGAAATCTGATAATACAATTCATCACAAAGACGGGTCTTCCCGCCGCCTCTATGGCCGGCCCAATACTTGACTGAACCCATGCGCCCCCGATATTATGAAGAATCATCAGCCCGTAAAAGCCGGTGAACATCTTCAGAAAGCCGTCCAGCTTCTCCTTCGGCAGCGCCCCCTTCTTAATTACCTGCGCTGTATTCTCGAGCACGGTCTGGAACTGCAGCAGGCTTCCCTCTCCCAGATCCAGATCAAACTGAAAGCTTTTTTTAGCCCATTCCACACAATCCAGTCCATACGCCAGCATAGCGAAATCCAGCGTCGCAAGCTCCTTCTCGCCATTTCTGATACGCTCTGCCCTCTCTTTATAATAATCCTTCAGCTCCTCGATTGTCTTTGAATAGTCAATATCACTGGCAGGAAGACGCTGAATTGTAATCTTAATCGGTTCTTTCTTCTCTTCCCTGTTCTCTTCCATTTTATCTTAATTCCTTTCTGGTTCATTTCTGTATTGACCCGCGGCTTCGGCCAATTCCTTTGTTATTGTACCTCATTTCTGCCGCGGACTCAACTATAAAATGTAAAATTTTTGTTATTCTCTTTTGTTTCCTGTTCTGTTCCTGCTTTTTGTATGAATTTAACACGTCTTTTCCTGACAAATTGTTTTTTCTGACTGATAACGATATGCAATATTTTTAGTTTATACCGTTCAATGTCTGTATAATAATCTTCTGAATCTGTATCTGCATCATCCATTCATTCAGACCCGTATAACAAGCAGCGCAGATATCATTTGAAATGCGCTGACGCAGCGCAGAAATGAGGAACACCATGACTGGAAAAGTGAAGAATCATCTGCAATCTGCTCCGTCTCATTACAGCCTGCTTCCGGACAGATTAAGGAAGCTTCGTCAGGACAGCGGCTATACCCAGCGTTTTGTGGCGCAGAGACTCAACATCTCTTCACAGGCTTACGGCTATTATGAACGCGGGCAGAGAAGGTTCTCTTCTTCCATGATGGCGGTTCTGGCCAATCTGTACCATCTCAATATTCTGGAGCTGATTGAGCTGGAACTGGCCGATACTCATCCGAACCTTCTGAATTCTCTCAGGCGCGATATTCTTCAGCGCAGAAAGCTGTCCGTCCGCTTTCCGCCTGAACCCGGACATATCTGGGAGCAGCTGACGCTTCGCGAATATCAGGTACTGAACTATTACCGCTCTCTTCCTGCAAATGTCAGGAACGACATTGAAGATATGGTAGCTCAAAAGGACCGGAATCGCAGACATACAGTGCAGGCCCGGAAATAGGCCCCTTCAAAAACTCTATAATCAAACTGTTATAGGGTTTTTGAAATCTGTCCCGGCTAAGAATATAATTCTGTACTTCGGGAGATGTATGCTCTAAGTGACTTCTTAATCATGGTTTTTGTCATGGTTAGTGAAGCAGTCACTTAGAGCATTTTCATTTCAGGAGGTACAGCCATGAGAAACGAGAAAATCACCCCTCTGTATGAGCGTT
>DVNP01000205.1 GCA_018714285.1 Candidatus Caccomorpha excrementavium
CACAGAACAAAAAGGCGGGAAAGTCCTAAAATAGCTTCCCGCCCATTTCAATTTTGAGAGAAGAAACGCTTCAAAATCAGAAAGAGAGCGGCCAGGCACTATGAGGGGATCAGCCGGTTTTGCAGTCTGCATTTTACAACGTCTTTTACAAAGGCCCCATTTCTGCTACGAAGGACAATTCGTCATAGTAGCTGAGTTTTTATTTAAATAACAATCCCGCTATGTGCTGACCATTTACATTACCTTGTAAAAGACCTTCCAGGCAGTAGTGACAATAACAAACGACCATATCTGTCTGATATTGTCTGCAATAATGCTGCATTATCGCAAGCTGTTCCTCCCGCGTATGATTTATAAATTTCCCCCTGGCCTGTTCTACATAGTGTCTGGGCGCAAGCTTAGAATTTTTTGCGGGCTGTTCGCGATACAAGGTACTTCCGCAGAAATCTGTTTGTTCGTGATTTTTATCAGCTTCTATATATTTGGTATTCATTTTTCTGAGCAGACTGCGAACGGCGTTCTGCTCATTTCTGCGTTCTCTGGTTCTCCAGCAGTCTTGTACGGTAACCTCCAATCCATTGTAATCAGGAAATGGGAATAAAGGATCGCAGTCAATCATTTCCCATAAGGATATGACTTTTGCACCGCGCCATTCTTCTACAATATTAGTACAGTTATGACAAACGGAAATTACAGTGTCCTCCGGCTGAAAAACATTGGATACAGGGAGCTGTCTCCATGCGCTTTGGACATTGCTTTTTGTAATACGTTCTGTATTATGTTCCACTCTATAATCAGGGATACAACAGCGTACAATCTTTATGTCTGGTTTTGATTTGATGTAGTTCTGAATTAACAGGCTTATTTCAGAAAATTGTGCTGTGAACATACAGCTTGCAATATAGTAACAGGACATTTTTATTCCTCCATCGCTTTTTTCAAAAAATCTAGCAGTTTTAAATATATGTTGTATTGTTAAGTTACCACACGTAACATCCCACATATATAAAAAACTGCTATGCTTAGTTTTACCGTTCGACTCCCTTCCTGTGATGATTTCCCGAAGCGCTCTATTCGTAATCCAGGCATGCCCTTTCTGTTACAAACGGGCGTATATAGGTGTCCGCAACCGCCACATGCGCTGGATGGACGGCGTAGACCGCGATATCCTCTGCCTTCTCGAGCGTTGTTACCAGCGCGATATCATGGGTGCTGGACGGCAGCGGCTGCTCAACGAATTCTACGGTCAGAAGTCCGGGAACCTTTCCCAGAAGGCTGCACAGATTCTCTTTCATTGCTTTTTTGAGTTCCGGCTTTCTTTCTTCTTCAATTTCAGGCTTGAATTTCCACATTACGATGTGATGTACCATGTGCGTATTCTCCTTTCGTAAGTTACGGCATTGTTTTTGTTTATTATATCGGATTGATGAAACCAGGCTGCGCGGACCGCTCTCCGGCCGTTCGGGATCAGGGATTGTCTGCGATCCGGCATGTGACCATGACAGGATCATGATCGGAGAGGAAGAGCTCTCCCCTTTTTTTATGAAAGGACTCGGCCTTCAGCGGTTCCCATTCGTCGCTCAGGAAGATATAATCGATCTTAACCTTCTCGGCGAGCATATCGAAGTCGTGATAGGTCGGCGGGAGCTTGCCGGTCGCGTCGGTCAGACGGCGGCCTTTGTATTCGGTTATCAGATGAATCTCGGGAGTCTCCGGAGCGGCGTTGAAATCTCCGGTGATAATGGTCGGAAGCCGTTCGCTTTCGTCTGCGCGTGACAGAGCCTGCAGCAGCTGCATGGAGGCGAACATCCGGGCCTGCGCGCCTGCGTGATCTGTGTGGACATTCATGAACCGGAAGGGCCGGCCGCCGGAGACAGGCATGAGGACTGCCGCGCAGAACGCTCTGGGGCAGGGACTCTGGTCGCCTCCGTAGGTCGTGCCCGGAATATGCGGAGTCATGGACAGGATCTCCGTGGACAGCTGTTCTAACAGAAAGCGATCCTTCAGGAATCCGATGGCGGGGGATTCGTCCAGACGGGAAGCGTCTCGGCCGCCGCCTGCGATAAAATAGTCCGGGAGGTATTTCATTAGCTCAAGGCGCATGGCGCAGGTAAGCTCCTGGAAGCCGATAACATCGGGACGGATCTCTTCGAGCGTTTCCCCGAGAAACTCCGCCCGGTTGCAGAATTGGTTGATTCCGTCGTGATTTGTCTGCAGACGGACATTGCAGGACATGAAGCGATAGGTATTCATGGTATTATACTCCTTTTATTGATACGATCATCATTATAAGCATAGCCAGTAAAAACAAGGGGAACAGCCAGACCCCGAACCACTGCGCAATCAAGCCGAAGAGCGGCGGCATGAGCAGGATTCCGGTGTTGGCCGAGGCCATCTGAACTCCCATAACGGATTGGGAGATTTCCTCGCCGAAATTCTTCGGAGTCAGGTAGACCAGGTTCGGAAAGATCGGTCCGTTGCCGAAGCCGATCAGGAAGAGGCCGCCGATTGCCGCCGCTGTCGGGAGGGGGAGAAGGAGCAGGAGAATGGCCGCGCAGATAATTCCCTGACCGAGGCGGATGATTGCCCGGCTTCCGAGCTTGTCTGACAGGATTCCCGAGAGAAAGCGTCCCAGAGTCATGCCCACATAGTAGACCGTTATCATTTGGGCTGCCTGATCGATGCTCATACCTTTCTCTGATATTAAATAGGTGCTGCCCCAGGTATTGCAGGTGTACTCAATGGCGCAGGAGCCGATAAAAGTCAGGCATACCAGGCGGACTGACGGCATTTTCAGAAGCGCAGGGAGAGAAAGGGTTCGCGGGGAGGGTTCCCCCGAGTCAGTTTTTTTGGTATCTGACTTCTTCCACAGGGGCAGGGAGAGGATCGTGAGAAAGGCAATTCCAAACTGAATCAGGGAGACGCTCCGGTATCCGCCCCGCCAGCCGTCTTCGCCCGCCAGCGCCAGAGACATCAGCCAGGGACTTAGGGTAATTCCGATTCCGTAGAAGCAGGCAATGAAGCTCATATGCGCCGCCTTGTAATGAACGGAAACGTATTGATTCAGGGCTGCATCAATGGCTCCGGCGCCCAGCCCAAGAGGAACGGCAAACAGGCAGAGCCAGATCAGCTGTCCGGAAAAGGAGAAACCGAGCAGGGAAAGCGCGGTAAGCAGGGTGCTGGCCGCCGTGATCTTCCCGGTTCCGAAGCGGTAAATCAGCCGCGCGCTCATCAGGCTGGAGAAAATGGTTCCTCCTGATATCAGGATCGTAACAAAATTCGCATAGGACACAGGAAGGGCGAACTCCCGGCAGATTGCGGGCCATGCGGTCCCGAATAAGGAATCGGGGATTCCCAGGCCGATAAATGTAAGGTAGATTACGATAAGCAGAATGGAAGCCATACAGCGTTTCTCCTGATTATATTATTTTTTTCTGTTCTTGTTCCGGTTCGGATGTGCCTGTCCGGATGTGTTTTGATCGGCGGTGTCTGCTTCCGGGCTGCCTTCGAACAGGTTCAGGTTCGCTAATGCCTGGGCGAAGGCATTATTCAGAGGTTCTTCGGTCTGCTTTTTCTGCTGCTGCATATACCTCGCGACATCCCGTTTGCTGACTCCCGCGCCTTCCTTTTCTCTGCGTTCTTTGAAAGCGGAAAGCTTTTCCTTGCGGCCGCAGGAGCAGACGAACATCTGCTTGTCTCCGCTGCCTACCAGCTCCATCTTTTTATGGCAGACCGGACATCTTGCGTTCGAGGTGCGGGAGACGGTTTCCCGGTATCCGCATTCTCTGTCCTGGCAGACGAGCATTTTGCTGTTCTTGCCGTTCACAAGAAGCATCCGCTTCCCGCAGCGGGGGCATTTGCTGTTCGTCAGGTTGTCATGCCGGAAGCTGCCTTCGCTTCCCCTGATTTCTCCGATCAGCCGAACGGTGTATTCGCGGATATCATTCATAAAGGTATCGCGGCGCAGCGTTCCCTTCGCAATGGCAGACAGCCGCATTTCCCAGTCCGCGGTCAGCTCGGGCCGTCTTAAATCCTCCGGAACGAGAGAAAGTAGCTGACGGCCCTTGGAGGTCGTGAAGATATCCTTACCCCGTTTTTCAATCAGGAAGGAGGAGAAGAGCTTCTCGATGATATCGGCTCTTGTAGCTACGGTACCGAGGCCGCCGGTTTCGCTGAGCGTGCGGATAACTTCTTTGTCCTTCGATTCCATGAAGCGTACCGGATTCTCCATGGCGGACAGAAGAGTTGCTTCATTAAACGGAGCCGGCGGTTTTGTCCTGCCTTCCGTCATGCTGTAGGAAGGCGAAGAAAGAACCTGACCCTGCTTAAGCTCCGGAAAGGTCTGATCCTTCAGCAGCGCGCCCTCTTCCCGGCCTTCTTCCGCAGAGTCTTCATCATATTCATCGAAGCCGTCCGATTCGCCAGAATTGTTCGAACCGGCATAGACCTCCTTCCATCCGGAATTGTTCACAAGCCTGCCGCGGGCCGTGAAGGTTTCTTCTGCGGCAGAGGCTTTTGCCGTTATCTGATCGTATTCGAACGGCGGATACATAACGGCAAGGAAGCGTTTCACGACCAGATCATAGATTTTGCGTTCCTCAGTGGTCATGTGGTCAAGCTGCACATACTGTTCCGTGGGAATGATTGCATGGTGATCGGAGACTTTCGCGTCGTTGACGAAAGGCTCCCTTTTGCTGAAGGAGCGGGACAGCAGCTTCCCGGCCGCTTTTTTATAGGTACCGATACAGACGGCCTGGATGCGTTCCCTAAGCGTGTCAATGACGTCGGAACTCAGGTACCTGGAATCGGTGCGGGGATAGGTCAGTACCTTGTGGTTCTCGTAAAGCCGCTGCATAATGTTGAGGGTCTCCTTCGCGGAATACCCGAAGCGGCGGTTCGCTTCCCGCTGAAGCTCTGTTAAGTCGTAGAGCAGGGGCGCGGGAGTCTTCTTCGGAGTCCTCTTTATCTCGGTGATTGTCAGATCCCGGCCGGAGAGCCGGGACAGAATCCCGGTGATGCGATCCTTATCAAAGGAGGTATAACTGCCGGAAGCTTTGTCCCCGGACAGATCCTGCCAGGTGAAGGTCAGTCCTGACACCTTTGCCGTAATTCCGTAATAGGGAACCGGACGGAAGCGCCGGATCTCCTCTTCTCTGGCTGCAATCATGGCAAGAGTAGGTGTCTGGACGCGTCCGCAGGAGAGCTGCGCATTGTATTTGCAGGTGAGGGAACGGGTGGCGTTGATCCCGACCAGCCAGTCGGCCTCCGAGCGGGAGAGGGCCGCGTCGTACAGGCTGTCATAGTCCTTCGCGTCCTTAAGATGAGCGAAGCCTTCCCGGATTGCCTTGTCCGTGACGGAGGAGATCCAGAGCCGTCTGCAGGGCTTTGCCGATCCGGCTTTGGTTAAGATCAGTCTTGCGACAAGCTCGCCTTCCCGGCCGGCGTCCGTAGCGATAATGACGTCTGAGACATCATTTCTGTGAAGCAGGGCTTTCACGCAGGAAAACTGCTTCCCGGTCTGGCGGATGACCTCAAGCCGGAAGGGGCTGGGCATGATGGGGAGATCCTCCTGCTTCCATTCCTTATAAGCCGGGTCATAGTCTTCGGGATCGGCAAGGGTAACAAGATGGCCGAGTCCCCAGGTTACAATATAATGATCTCCCTCAAGTCCCCCGTCCAGCTTCCTGCCGCAATGGAGGACGCGGGCGATATCCCGGGCAACGGAGGGTTTTTCGGCGATTACCAGTGATTTCATGGGTGCTGCTCCTTTCTGTCTGAGAACCGGAATTCGGATAGGCCGGTTTGCAGATTCTGGTATCATTATAGTGAATGGAACAGGTATTTGCAAGGGAGAAGAAATTTTACTGTTCTTTTTGATATGAGTATTGTAAAATAGATGACAAAAGGAGGGATGCTATGAGCAGATCGGATTACAGGAAGCCGGGATTCGGAACCAGACTTCCCAGGACAACTCCGGCGCAGGCGGGAGTGAGAGAGGAAGATATTGAGGCGATGATCCGGGAATACGCGAAGGAAGGAATGCGGATTCACAGCTTTATTCTGGTGAGGAACGGGTTTGTATTCGGAGAAGGATATTACAGTCCCTATGACAGGATGCAGCCGCAGACGGTGTACTCGCTGAGTAAGTCATTTACTTCGGCGGCGGTCGGAATTGCATGCTCGGAGGGGATTCTGTCGCTGGAGGAGCGGATTGCCGATATCTTTGCGGACGAGCTGCGCGAGTATGGGATTGTTCCGGACGCGAAGTTCCAGGCTATGAAGATACGTCATCTTCTTACCATGTCAACCGGGCAGGAGGAACAGGAATTCGGGGAGGACAGCATCCGGCTGTTCCTTGAGAAGGAGTGTGTGGATCGGCCCGGAGAACGGTTTCGCTATCAGACCTCCGCAACCTATCTGTGTTCGGCAGCGCTGCATAAGAAGGGAATTGATCTGGAAGAGTATCTGAACGAGAAGCTGTTCGCGCCCATGGGCGTTTCCGGAATGCACTGGCAGCGCTGCAGGAAGGGGATCTGTATGGGAGGCATCGGGCTGTCCCTGCTTCCGGAGGTGATCGCGAAGTTCGGAATTCTGCTGCTGCAGGACGGGCGCTGGAACGACAGACAGTTGATTCCGGCAGATTATGTGCGTCTTGCGACATCGAAGCAGATTAACAATTCCACGGAGCCGGATACAGAGTCGGACTGGGGCGTCGGATACGGATATCAGTTCTGGCAGTGCAGGCATAACAGCTTCCGCGGAGACGGCAGGTATGGGCAGCTTTGCGTGGTCAGCCGGGAAAAGGGGGCCGTGCTGGCAATGACAGCCTTTCTGGATGATATGCAGAAGGAGCTGGATATTTATTACCGGAATATCCTTGAGAAAATGCAGGATATGCCGATTGAGGAACCGGAGGCGGATGAAAGGGACGGATTGAAGAAGGCTTTATTTGAACCGGCGTGCCTGATGGAGCCGATGGAGGACGACGGGACAGAGATTCCGGAAGATTATCTGCAGAAAGAGATCTCCATCAGAGAGCGGGGCGTCATGCGGCTGTACCGCGCGGGGAAGGAGCTGGAGGCTGAGGTTATGGCCGGCGCGGATACGGAGAGAGTCCGGTTAAGCCGGGGCGGATTCCGGGATCAGGAGACATGGAGGCGGAATTTTGTCTATGTCCAGGGACGGATAGCCGCGTCTCTTCCGCACAGCACAAGAATACTTGCTGGATATGGAATGCAGGAGGGACGGCTTGTACTCCGTATCTTTGTGCCAGAGATGCTGGAGGACCTGAAGATTGTTCTGACCTGTACGGAGAAAGGAATTCTTGTGGAATTCTATGATGTGCATAATCCGGCGGAGCCGGTGAAGCTTTAGAAGAGAGAAGTGCGCGTATCGTTCGATACGCGCGGGAAAGGATGGTCAATTGGACGGCAGAATTACAACGATAACAATACAGGGCTGGAAGGGATCTCTATATCTGCCGCCCGGATATGAGAATGAGACTGACAGGAGGTATCCCGCGGCTTATCTGAACGCGGGACAGGGAATGGAGAAGGAGCTTGCAAAGATTCTTGAGCCTCTTGAGAAGGAATTTGACAGGTCGACAGAGCCATTCCTTCTGGTCATCAACGAAGCAAAGAACTGGAACTCCTCGTATACTCCGTGGCCGTCGGAAGCATTGTTCGGTCAGGAAGCGTTTGAGGGACGGGCAGATGAATGGCTGCAGTTCCTGTCACAGATTCTTAAGCCCTGTATCGACGAGCATTACAGAACGAAAGCGGATCCGGGGAATACGGCGATTATGGGATATTCGCTGGGCGGGCTGGCAGCCTTGTATGCGATATATCGCTGCGGCTGCTTCGGACTGGCGGCCAGCCTGTCCGGATCGCTGTGGTATGACGGATATTTGGAATTCATGAGAGAAAACCGTCCGAAGCGGGAAGATCTGAAGCTGTATCTGTCGCTCGGGAAGAAGGAAGGGAAAAGCCGCAATCCGAGGCTTCGGAAGGTGTCAGAGGCAACACGGGAGGCAGCAGAGCTTCTGGCCGGACAGCTTGCCGAGCCGCCAAAACTGGTGTGGAATGAGGGAGGACATTTTGACGGAGCGGAGACGAGATGGCAGGAAGCGTTCCGCTTTTTATTCCGAAAAGAGAAGGCGCCTGCGGCGGCAATTGCGCAGACGGAGGAGAAAGAATGCTTAACGGAGGATATGGGGCATATGGCCGGAATATTTGACAGTCATGCTCATTATGATGATAAGGCATTTGACGCTGACCGGGAGGAGCTGCTTGGAAGCTTTGCCGCGAACGGGATTATCGGAGCGGTCAATATCGGAGCGAGCCCTGCA
>DVNP01000206.1 GCA_018714285.1 Candidatus Caccomorpha excrementavium
AGCTTCTGGCTCCGTACCGGCATGATATTTTTCATGATGCATGCCGGTACGAGGTGTATGAGAAGATCGGCAGATGGCTGGATGAGATCTCTTAACGGGTCCGGCCGGTTTTCAGGATGCGGATATAGTGGTAGGCCTCCCGGAGTACGTGATCTGCCAGCAGCGGAAGTATGATGGAAGAGATCTGACAATCCAGGATCCCTTTTGTACCCGCGGCCTTAAAGTCACGGAATTTTACGGTTTCCTTCAAAACCGTTTCGGTCATGGCCTTTGCGCGGCAGTCCTGCCGGCAGGCGGCTTCAAGCAGGCGGGCGTAGTCTGCCGAGAATCCGTCTGCGGCCTGAATGAGTGCGGCTTCCGTCGGGTCTAAGAGCCCCCGGAAGAACAGGGCATGTTCCATCATGATCTGGTTCCAGAACTCTTCGGTTTCATAAAAATTCTGATAGGTAATGCTTCTGTTTGTAAGGAGCTGTTCGGTTATATCACAGTATAACCCGGCCTCCCGTATGATATGCTCAATCAGAAGGGGATAGTTGGCGGTGAACAGCTGCCCGCCGTTTACTTTGCGAAGAACGCGTTCCTTGAAGCAGATTAATTCGCGGACAAGTCTGAGCGCGCGTTCATTGATTTTGAGAACCGGCTGATATAAATGCCGGTTCTCGTTTTGTATCTGGTCACAGCGAAGCGAAAGCGTCGTCTCGGACAGCTTGCTGTCAATGGGGATGCCGCTTAAGGCCATGGTTTTTTTCTCGGCGGGAACGGTGAATTCCGTAACCAGTTCGTGGGAGTGGATTACATCTTTATGAATATTTCCTTCGGCAAGGGGTAAAACATCCTTCAGCAGTTCTTCGAATTTTCGGCGGAAGCGTTCTGCCTCTTCTATATAACCTTTTTCCTGACAGGGAAAGCCTGCTTCCAGAAAAAGGGAGTGTTCCTTCATGATTCTTGCAAAGAACAGATGAGTTTCAAGTGAGAGGGAGATATAATCTCTCATATGCGCGCGTTCCTTTCCTTTTGGTTCTGATATAGTATATGTAAAAGGCGGGAAGAAGGACCCGGAAGTCAATATTGTGCAAAAATCTCTTCCTATAAGAAATTCCAATCAGAATGGAATTCCGGTACAATATTCTGCAAATCGGCTGAACAGTCAATTAAGAGAAAAAGAGAACAGGAAAGAGGTTTACAAAGTGAAAAAGGCATTGATTACCGGAATTACCGGACAGGACGGATCTTACCTGTCTGAATTGCTCCTTGAAAAGGGATATGAAGTACATGGTCTGATAAGACGATCATCGGCAGAGTACAGGGAACGGATTGCCCACCTGGAGGGGAACGTAAGACTGCGTCTGCATTACGGAGATTTGTCCGATTCTATGAGTCTGATTGCGGTGATTGGGACCGTCCGCCCGGATGAGATATACAATCTGGCGGCGCAGAGCCATGTCCAGGTCAGCTTTCAGGTGCCGGAGTATACGGCGGAAACGGATGCCGTCGGTGTTCTCAGAATCCTGGAGGCAGTCCGTCTGACCGGGCTTGCGGATACCTGCCGCATCTACCAGGCATCGACCTCCGAGCTGTACGGCAGGGTTCTTGAGGTGCCTCAGAATGAGCAAACGCCGTTTCATCCCTACAGCCCCTATGCGGTGGCGAAGCAGTATGGCTTCTGGATTACAAAAGAATACAGAGAGGCGTACGGAATGTTCTGTTGTTCCGGAATTCTGTTTAACCATGAATCGGAGCGCCGGGGAGAGTCGTTCGTAACGCGCAAGATCACCCTGGCCGCCGCGCGGATCCGGTACGGAATACAGGAGAAGCTGTATCTTGGGAATCTGGATTCCCTTCGGGACTGGGGATATGCCGGAGATTATGTTGAGTGTATGTGGCGGATGCTTCAGAATGATACGCCTGAGGACTTTGTGATTGCGACCGGCGTCCAGCATTCGGTGCGGGAATTCTGCGTACAGGCATTTCGCTGCGCGGGAATTGAGCTGGAATTCACGGGAACCGGCATGGAGGAGAAGGGAATCGAGAAGGAAACCGGCAGAGTGCTGGTGGAGGTCAGTCCGGAGTATTACCGCCCGACGGATGTGGTTAATCTGCTGGGAGATCCTTCCAGAGCCAGGGAAGCGCTTGGATGGGATCCGGGGAAGACAAGCTTTGAGGAGCTTGTGAAGCGAATGGTGGAGCATGATATGAGAAAGGCCGCCGCAGAGTGCAAAGAGCGGCGGAAGAAAGAAAGGGGAGAGAGTCTGTGATGGATCGGCATGCGGGAATCTATATTGCGGGTCATCGCGGAATGGTCGGATCCGCGATTGTACGCGAGCTTAAGAAGCAGGGGTATTCGAATCTGATTACCCGTACACATGATGAATTGAATCTGATATGTCAGAGAGAGACGGAGGAATTCTTCGCGGAGGTGAAGCCGGAATATGTCTTTCTCGCGGCTGCTAAGGTGGGCGGAATTGTCGCGAATTATGAGGCGCCGGCCGATTTCATGTATGAGAATACCATGATGGAGATGAATGTGATTCACGCGGCATGGAAGAACGGCTGTAAGAAGCTTCTGTTCCTCGGAAGCTCCTGTATCTATCCGCGTATGGCGCCGCAGCCTATGAAAGAGAGTTGTCTGCTCACGTCAGAGCTTGAGGAGACGAATGAGGCATACGCGCTCGCGAAGATTTCCGGGCTGAAGTACTGCGCTTATCTGAACAGGCAGTACGGGACGGATTATATCTCCGTCATGCCGACGAATCTCTACGGACCGAACGACAACTATCATCCGACCCACAGCCATGTGCTGCCTGCTCTGATCCGGCGTTTCCATGAGGCGAAGGAGAAGGGACTTGCATCTGTCACCTGCTGGGGAGACGGCAGTCCGCTCAGGGAATTTTTGTATGTGGATGATCTTGCGAACCTGTGCGTATTTCTGATGAATCATTACAGCGGCAATGAGCCCGTTAACGCGGGAACGGGGAAGGAGCTGACGATTAAGGAACTGACAGAGCTGACCGCGAAGGTAATTGGTTATGAGGGAGAGATTCACTGGGATACCGGCAGGCCGAACGGCACGCCGCGCAAGCTTCTGGATGTGAGCCGTGCCGCGGAGCTTGGCTGGACATATCGGACGGAACTGGAAGAGGGGATTCGGCTGACATACGAGGATTTCCTGAAGAATCCCGTAAGAGCGGAGCGCTGAGATGCGCTGCGGTATGGAAAGAGAGGGGGACGGGACATGAATGTGATATTGCTGTCCGGCGGATCGGGCAGACGGCTCTGGCCGCTGTCCAATGATATTCGTTCCAAGCAGTTTATTAAAATCTTCAAAGGAGCCGACGGAAGCTATGAATCCATGGTTCAGCGGGTGTACCGTCAGATCCGGAGCGTGGATCCGGACGCGTCGGTTACGGTCGCGACAAGCAAGGCGCAGGTATCGGCATTATACAATCAGCTGGGGCATGAAATCGGAATCTCTGTTGAGCCGTGCCGCAGGGATACCTTTCCCGCGATTGCTCTGGCGGCGGCCTATCTTACGGATGTCCGGGGCGTGGATCCGGAGGAAGCGGTCGTAGTCTGCCCGGTGGATCCCTATGTGGAAGACGATTATTTTAAGGCGTTGAAAGCGCTTGGGGAACAGGCCGCGAAGGGAGAAGCCGATTTAATTCTGATGGGGATAGAGCCGACTTATCCGAGCGAGAAATATGGCTATATTATTCCGGAGGACGGACAGGCTGTCAGCCGTGTCTTAATGTTTCGGGAGAAGCCCGATCAGGAGACTGCCCTGCGTTATCTTCGTCAGAATGCATTATGGAACGGGGGAGTCTTTGCCTGCCGGCTTCGGTATGCGCTGCAAAAGGCGCATGAGCAGATAGATTTTACCGACTACCGGGATTTGTTCGGAAAATACCACACCCTGGAGAAGATCAGCTTCGATTACGCGGTGGCCGAGAAGGAGAAGAGCCTTGAGGTGATGCGTTTTGCGGGACAGTGGAAGGATCTGGGAACCTGGAATACACTTACGGAAGCGATGCAGGAGGATACGGTCGGGGAAGCGATTCTGAATGAGACCTGTACCAATGTACACGTTCTGAATGAGCTGAATGTTCCGGTGCTTGCCATGGGGCTCCATAATGTGGTAATATCGGCAAGTCCGGAGGGAATTCTGGTCTCCGACAAGCAGCAGTCAAGTTATATTAAGCCGTATGTGGACACAATTGACAGGCAGATTATGTTCGCGGAAAAGTCATGGGGAAGCTTTCGAGTGCTGGATGTGGAAGAGGAAAGCCTTACCATTAAGGTAACTCTGAACGCGGGATACCGGATGAACTACCACAGCCACAGGAATCGGGATGAAATCTGGGTGGTGATTTCCGGGACAGGATACGCCATAACGGACGGTACGACAAGGAGGATTCATCCGGGAGATCAGATCGTTATGAAGGCCGGCTGCCGCCACACGGCGATTGCCGAGAGCGATCTCATGATGGTTGAGGTACAGCTTGGCAGAGAGATCAGTGTACATGATAAGGAGAAATGGGCTCTGAACCAATGATCTGCGGTCAGAATATGGCGGGGGAGGAATCGATAATATGGAACAGCAGGAACACGAAATGTTTGCGGCCCCGGGGCCGGTCCGGTCGGAACGTATTCTTTATACGGCTTCCGCGTTCGCCAAGACAAATCTTTTATATCTGCAGGAGACAGGAAGCCTGACGGCGCAAAAGCCCCATACGAGCCGCAGGGAGAAGCTGCTCTCCTTCCTGTGCTTCGCTGTGCTGAAAGGCAGCGGCAGTCTGGAATATGAGAACCGGACATACCGGCTTTGCAGGGGCGATCTGGTTTTTATTGACTGCAGAAGACCATATGCCCACAGTACGGACAGAGAAGAGCTGTGGACTCTGCGCTGGTGTCATTTTTACGGTCCGAGCGCTCAGGCAATCTACGCGAAATACTGTGAATACGGAGGGGGACCGGTTATCCGCACACAGAAGCTTGAGAGCTATCTGCGGCTGTTTGACGAGCTGTATGATACGGCAGGCTCGGATGATTTTGTGCGGGATATGAGGATTCATGAAATGTTAAGCAGGCTGCTGACCTGTCTGATGAGTGAGTCGAGAAATTTGGAAGCTCATGAGAAGGGCGCTGTAAAACGCAGGGATATTCAGCAGATCAAACTTTATCTGGATGAACGGTACCAGGAGAAGCTTACGCTTGAATCCGCAGCGGAAACCTTCTTCATTAACAAGCATTATCTGGCCAGGCTGTTCAAGGAGCAGTACGGCGTGACGCTGACAGCCTATCTGCAGCAGGTCAGAATCACCCACGCGAAGCATTTGCTGCGTTTTACAGATAAAAAAGTAGAGGAAATCGGGATCGAATGCGGGATGGGAGCGCTGCCTTATTTCAGCCGGGTTTTCAAAAAGATGGAAGGAATCAGTCCGAGTGAATACAGAAAATCCTGGCTGGGATAGCTGCCGCGCAGTCAGTCTTCTCTTGTAATGCGTCCTGGATCGTGATAGAATCATTGCAGAAAATATGGCGACAGATTGGGGGAACGTGTTTCGTGGAGGAGCTTGAGACCATGAGAGGAGCGGCCTGCGACAGGCTGCGCGAGAATCCTGCGCCGGAGCAGCTGTGGGCTGCCCTGTCCTTGTTTCAGAACTGGCCCTTTCGGACTGCCAGGGATCTTGAATTCACCTATACGATACGGGGAGGGGAGCTGTTTGTGAGCCGGAAGGAGAAGTCCGTTACCCGTTCGAGCGTGGATATGGCGCTGAAGCGGGTTCTTGAGCTTGGCGGCGGCTCGCTGCCGGCAAGAGTATCTGGCCCGAAGAAGCTGGGGGTCTTCGGGCCAAGCTATCTGTATCCGATCTTTGCGAGGCTCGGAATGATTCTGAAAGAGGATAAGCATGAGACTGTCTGACAGCCGGATGAGATGTCAGGAGAAGACTCCCGGGAAGGAAAGACCAGGATACGGTTTTCCTTCCCGGGAGTCTTGCCGGTATGAACAGCCGGAGGGCTGTCCGAACGTTTTATTTCTCAAGGAAGTCATACTGTGACATATACAATTCGTAATAACTGCCCTTTCGTTTCATCAGTTCGTCATGCGTTCCCATTTCCTGAATATTGCCCTTGTCAACATAGAGAATGCAGCTCGAGCTCTTAATGGTTGAGAGACGGTGCGCGATGATGAAGGAGGTTCTGTTCTTAAGAAGCCTTGCAAGCCCCTGCTGGAGCAGAATCTCGGTCTCCGTATCGATGCTGGAGGTTGCCTCGTCCAGAATCAGGATCTTCGGATCGGCAAGCAGGGCTCTTGCAAAGGATATCAGCTGGCGCTGTCCGGCCGAGAGACGGGTTCCGCGCTCGTTGACCTGCGTGTTATAGCCGTCCTCAAGTCCCATGATGAAGTCATGGGCGCATACGGTTTTGGCCGCCGTAATAACCTGTTCGTCCGTGGCTTCCATATTGCCGTAGCGGATATTATCCATAATGGTTCCGGAGAAGATAAAGCTGTCCTGAAGCATAACTCCCATCTGCTTGCGGAGGGACTTGATCGTTACGGTATTGATATCAATGCCGTCAATCAGAATCTGGCCGGAATCCAGGTTGTAGAAGCGGCTGATCAGATTGATGATGGTTGATTTGCCCGCGCCGGTCGGACCTACGATTGCGAAGGATTCGCCCTGTTTTACCTTGAAGTTAACGCCCTTGAGAATCGGGATCCCTTCTTCATAGGAGAATACGACATCCTTAAATTCCACGTCGCCCTTAATGGGAGGCATTTCTGTCGAGCCGGGGGCATCCTTGACCGCAACCGGCTCGTCAATCGTCTCGAAGATACGATCCAGGTAGGAGAGCGCCGTAAGCAGGGAGTTGTAGAAGCTCGCCAGCGTATTAATCGGCGTCCAGAACCGGCTGATATAGCTGGTGAACGCGATAATGGTACCGGTTTCAATCGCGTTGATGTCGCCGGAGAGCCAGCTTACGCCAATCACATAGATGGCGGCCGTCGTCACCGAGGAGATAATATCAACGGCAGGAGGCAGCAGGAAGTTGTAGCTGACCGCCTGCATCCAGGCCTTGCGGTAATCGTCGCTTAAGCGGTTGAAGATCTTGATGTTCTCCGTTTCGCGGACAAAGCTCTGAGTAACCCGGATGCCGCTGATGCTCTCCGATATGTAGGCGTTCAGATT
>DVNP01000207.1 GCA_018714285.1 Candidatus Caccomorpha excrementavium
ACAAATGCAAGCACCTTATACGATGACACCGGGATTCCGATAGACTCCGCGGCAATCCGGTTGTCCCGAATCGCCCGGATCGCAAGCCCCTGTCTGGAAAAGACCAGGTTCCGGATAACGACAATGGTAATCACCGCGCACAAAAACGCGATGGTAAAGGTTGTAGAACGCGGAATATTTCTGAGTCCCGCGGCGCCTCCCGTGAATTCCAGATTGACAATAACCGAACGGATAATCTCTCCGAACGCAAGCGTCACAATTGCAAGATAATCTCCCTTCAGCCTGAGCACCGGAACCCCGATTATCAGACCGAACACTGCCGCAGTCAGACCTCCCGCAAGCAGACTGACCAGAATTCCGAACGGTTCCGGAAGCGTAAGCGTTTTCGCAAGCAGACAGCCCGCATACGCCCCGACCGACATAAACCCCGCATGTCCGAGCGTCAGCTCTCCTAAAAATCCCGTCGTCAGATTCAGGGAAACTGCCAGAATCACATTCACCAGAATCGGCACAAGCATACTTCTCTGATGCCTTGAAAGCATATCAAATTCCGTCAGAAGCATAATCGCCGCATACAATACAACGCCGACAAAAACAGCAGCCGCAAGCCTAAGCTGTTTTGAATTCCATTTTTTATTCGTATTCGTCTTCTCCATCTCTTTTCGCCCCTACACTTTCTCCATCCTGGTCTTTCCGAGTATTCCTGACGGCCGAAGCACCAGCACCAGGATCAGAACTCCGAATACAATCGCATCTGACAGTCTTGTTGAAATATACGCCTTGGCAAGGCTCTCAATAATCCCCAGCAGGATACCTCCGAGCATGGCGCCCGGAATACTGCCGATTCCGCCGAGCACAGCCGCGACGAATGCCTTGATTCCTGTCATGGAGCCCATGTAAGGCCCGATAAATCCATAAGAGCACGCATACAGCACGCCTGCGACGGCTGCAAGTCCGGAACCGATTGCAAAGGTAAGCGAAATCGTCCGGTTGACGTTAATTCCCATCAGCTGGGCAGCGGATTTATCCTCCGATACGGCAAGCATCGCGGATCCCGCTTTTGTTTTATGGATGAACAGATTCAATCCAATCATAACCACGATCGTAACGGCCATTGTTACAATCGATTCGCCCGAAATATTGATCCCGCCGATTTGAACCGAATTAAGAGGAATAATAGACCGGAAGGACACCTCTCTTGAACCAAAGATCAACAGAGCCATACTCTGAAGAAAATAGCTCACACCGATTGCCGTAATCAGGACAGCCAACGGAGTCGCCTCTCTTAATGGCTTATACGCAATCTTCTCAATTACAACGCCAAGCAGGGAGCATACCGCAATTCCTGCAAGCACCGCGGCCGCAGCCGGCAGTCCTGCCGAGTTCAGGCTTACAATCACCGTATAGGCTCCTACCATAATGATATCGCCATGCGCAAAGTTCAGCATCTTCGCGATGCCGTATACCATGGTATAGCCGAGGGCTATCAGCGCATAGATGCCGCCGACATTCAATCCGTTGATTAACTGGGATAAAAATTCCATGCCTCTTCCTCTCTTCCTCCATAGTCTGATCTGGCATTTTTGTACACAAGCTCCTGCCAGGAGCGGCAGCCTGATTCTGTCCGGAACCACAATGCGTACAAAAATGTCAGATACAAATACCGGCGGTTTCTTATCCGGAAGGAAGCCGTTGTCTGTCCGCTCCCTTCCGGCCAATTTACCGCCGCTCAACAATTGCTTTCCGTCATGGTCCGCAACTTTGCATTATTCCTCCGTCGCAGACCTGATCTGATACTCGCCGTTCACAATCTGAACCACTTTCGCTCCCTTATTCGGCTCGCCGTTCTCGTCGAATGTCATGGATCCGGTCAGGCCGTCCACGCTGATCTCGGTCATCGCCGCAATCAAGGCGTCGGAATCCGTGGAACCCGCTTTCTCCAGCGCCGCCTTGATCACATAGACTCCGTCATAGGCATCTGCCGCGAACTGATCCGGCGTACTGTTATAAGCTTCCTCGTATTTCTTAACAAAGTTCTGTACCAGCTCTGACGTATCATTAGCCGCAAAAGGAGTTAAGAATGTCGCGCCCTCTACGACTCCGTACTGATCTTCCGTCAGCTGTTCCAGAACCCCGTCCCAGCCGTCTCCTCCGATGTAAGGAATCTCTATACCGAGCCTGTCTGCCTGAATTGCGATATAAGCAACCTGCTGATAATAGATGGGAAGGAACAGCGCTTCCGCGCCCGAAGAGCTGACCGTGGTCAGCTGGGTATTAAAATCCACATCGCCGGACGTAAAGGACTCGTTCGCTACCACTTCAAGTCCCTTTGCCTGCGCCTCCTCTACGAATGCCTCCGCCATACCGGAGCTGTAATCGTTTGATACATCATAGATGACTGCCACCTTTGTAACTCCCATAACATCAGCCGCATAATCCGCCATTGTAATCCCCTGCAGCGGATCAGTAAAACAGATACGAAAACAGTTCTCATACTGTGTACAATCCATCGCAGACCCCGAAGGCGTAATCTGAAGAATATTATCCTCATGCGTCCGCTCTGTCAGCGCAATCGTCGGATCGCTGGTCGTACAGCCGAGTACCGCCTGAATTCCCCGATCCATCAGCAGGTTATAGGCCTGCAGCGCAGCATCGACGCTCGACTCATCGTCCTCGAACAGAAGCTCTAACTGCATGCCGTTCACTCCGCCGTTCTCATTAATTTCATCTACCGCAATCTGCGCCCCGTTCCTGACAGAAATACCGTAAGACGCATTCTCGCCCGTAAGCGGCCCCAGCCCTCCAATCTTGAAGGTATCCGTATCGCCGGAACCTCCTTCCTCTGAAGAACCGCAGCCTGCAAGCATACCGGCCGCAAGCACACCGGCAAGCAGCGCGGCAGATAACCGTTTCCATTGTCTCATAGAAATCTCCTCCCTTTTTTGTGAATCCTTTCTATTGTATGTAGTACCGATCGAAACTTATGTCTCGATCCTATATAAAAACGGCTCAATCCCTCCATAGGGATGAACCATAATTATATCATTCCTGGCAACGGCATAAGCTTATCTCTAAGTTTATGCAATTATATTCCTAAGACGGACATTTGTCAATCCCTAAAAATCATATTCGTATTTTATGATACCAATTTTTTACTTTTCACCATCCTGAATCCCAAAGCACGCAAGCCAAAAAAACTCCTCGTACCAATCGTTATCATCGAATGTACGAGGAGCCTATTATCCTGAAAAACAGAATCAAATCTTACGAAAGACAATGTGAATGACACCCGTATCATCACCTTCATTGCGCTGTACAAAATCAATGGAACTCTCCAACACCGTCCCTTCCTCAGGAAACTGCGGCAGCCCCTTCACAGTAAGCTTATCACCGTCCTGAGCATAAGTACCGTCATTCTTACGCCTACCATTCACCAAAGTTACCGTACCACCATCACGAAAATCAATCGTACAATTCTTAGCAGTCTCATTCATCATCGCAACATAGAACTCGGCAAATTGCTTGTCTTTCTCATCCAACTCTTTAAAATACTCGGTAAATGCCTTCTCAAAATGGTAAGTATTCCCAAAAACATTCTCTGCCATAACATCCTCCATTCTGGAGCGTACCAAACTGGGCAACCATCATGACTCTTGTGACGCCCCTGCACAAATAGCCGTATTATCTTATCGCTTGCATGCTTTATTTATAACACATTACAACGCTAAAGTCAACAATTTTAAAAAAATCCGAACCAATATCCAATCGGACAATGATTCGGATAATATCTTTCCTGGGACTATCGGAGGCCAACTCGAACAAATACCGAACATTGCTGGGGCTTAAAGCGTCTATAGACCCCATGGCTATTATATCACCACCTGTCCAAGATGATCAAGTTTAGAACACATAAGGACGTAGACTCGTTATCGCATAAAAATTGAGACGCGGTTTGGTTACCGCGTCTCAAAAATACTATTTACTTAGCCCATTAATCATGCCGCGCAGATCCATTTCCC
>DVNP01000208.1 GCA_018714285.1 Candidatus Caccomorpha excrementavium
GGTGTCCAACGGTTCGGACGCAATTACGAAGCTGAAGAAGCTGGAGCTGATCGGAGAGGCGGTTTTGTCCGAGGATAATGAGTATAAGATTCTGATTCGCGTGAATCCGGACGATAAGACCATTAAGTTCATCGATAACGGAATCGGTATGACCGCGGATGAGGTGAAGGAATATATTAACCAGATTGCGTTCTCCGGAGCTCAGGATTTCCTGAACAAGTACAAGGATAAGGCGAATGAGGATCAGATTATCGGACATTTCGGACTGGGCTTTTATTCCGCGTTCATGGTAGCGCATAAGGTTACGATCGATACGCTGTCCTATCAGGAAGGGGCGAAGGCCGTTCACTGGGAATCGGAAGAGGGGACGGAATTCATCATGGATGATTCCGACAGAACCGAGAGAGGTACGGAGATTACGCTGTATCTGAATGAGGACAGCTATGAATTCGCCAATGAATACCGCGCGAAGGAGATTCTTGACAAGTACTGCTCCTTTATGCCGGTACCGATTTATTTTGTGAATGAGACGGCGCCGGAGTCGGAAGAGGAGCCGGAGGAGGAAGCCGCCAAGGCCGAAGAATCCGCAGATGAACCCGAAACGACAGATGCGGAGGTGACGCCGGACGGCAGGGCCGTAGAGACGAAGAAGGAGAAGAAGGGGCCGAAGCCGCTGAACGATACGAATCCTCTCTGGTTGAAGCATCCGAATGAATGCAGTGAGGAGGAATATAAGGAATTCTACCGCAAGGTATTCCATGATTATAAGGAACCTCTGTTCTGGATTCATCTGAATATGGATTATCCGTTCAACCTGAAGGGAATTCTGTATTTCCCGAAGCTGAATACCGAGTACGACAGCCTTGAGGGCACCATTAAGCTGTACAGCAATCAGGTATTTATCGCGGATAACATCAAGGAGGTTATTCCGGAATTCCTGATGCTCTTAAAGGGCGTGATCGACTGCCCGGATCTTCCTCTGAACGTATCAAGAAGCGCGCTGCAGAATGACGGGTTCGTGAAGAAGATATCGGATTATATCACTAAGAAGGTAGCGGACAAGCTGTCCGGAATGTATAAGGTAGATCGGGAGAGCTATGAGAAGTACTGGGATGATATCAGCCCCTTCATCAAGTTTGGCTGCCTGAAGGATGATAAATTCCGTGATAAGATGAAGGATTTCATTATCTTCAAGAATCTGGAGGGTAAGTATATTACACTGCCCGAGTATATCAAGGCATCGAAAAAGGAAGAGGCAGCGGACGCGCAGGAGTCTCAGGAGGCGAAGGATCAGGAGAATCAGTCTTCCGGAGAGAAGGAAGAAAAAGAAGAGAAGAAGGAAGAAAAGCCGGATACGGTCTATTATGTAACTGACGAGCAGCAGCAGAGCCAGTATATTAATATGTTCAAGGCAGAGGGAATTGACGCGCTGATTCTGACCCATAACATTGATCAGCCGTTTATCACTCAACTTGAGCAGACGAACCAGAAGATACGCTTCCAGAGAATTGACGCGGATATTACGGACAGCTTTAAGGAAGAGGTTGAGGCCGGAGAAGAGGAGAATCTCAAGAAGGAGACGGAAGAGCTGACCGAACTCTTCCGCAGGGTTCTTAATAAGGAGAAGCTTGAGGTTAAGGTTGAGAAGCTGAAGAACGATAAGGTCTCGGCCGTCGTGACATTATCTGAGGAGAGCCGGAGAATGCAGGATATGATGAGAATGTACAATATGTACGGAATGGATCCCGGCATGTTCGGAACGAATGAGACGCTGGTGCTGAATGCGAATAACAACCTGGTTCAGTATATCAGGGATCATAAGGATGAGGAGGGAGTAAATCTCTTCTGCGAACAGCTTTACGATCTGGCGCTGATCAGCCATAAGCCGCTTGATCCGGAAGCAATGACGAGATTTGTGGAGAGAAGCAACGAGATTCTTACAATGCTCGCAAAATAAAGATAACAGGATGCCGCAGTATCAGGGTAATACTGCGGCATTTTTTTACATTTTTTTCTGTTTCTGAAAAATTTATATTCTAAAATTTTCATAAAAGCCTTTTCAAATATATTTGACTATGCTATTATTAATAGAGATGAAAACTACATCACAAGGTAAAGGTGAATTTGTAAATTCGTTTGCATAATCATATCCCGGACAATAGAGAAGCAAGGAGGTTTGGCGCATGGAGTACACGATTATAGGGGACAGCTGTACGGATTTGCCGGATAATTTAAAGGAGGATCCGCATATCAGACTGATTCCGCTTTCGATCCATATTGAAGATCATACGATTATTGATGACGAGACATTCGATCAGGCAGATTTTTTGAGACGTACGCGTGAGAGCAGGGAATGTCCGAAGTCGTCCTGTCCTTCGCCGGAGGCTTATATGGAGGCGTATCAGGGAGAGGGCGATGTATATGCCGTTACGTTATCCGGCAATCTCAGCGGTTCCTACAACAGCGCGGTGCTGGGAAGGAAGCTTTATCTGGAGGAGAATCCGAAGAAGAATATCGGAGTGATCGACTCCTGCTCCGCTTCGGTAGGGCAGACGCTGCTCGTGATGAAGCTTCAGGAGCTGATTAAGAAGGGGCTTTCCTTTGCGGAGGTTATGGAACAGACTCTGGCGTTTCGCGCGGGCATGAAGACAAAGTTCGTGCTGGAGACTCTTGATACCCTCAGGAAGAACGGAAGGCTGAACAATCTGACGGCGGTAATCTGCAGTGTCCTGAATATTAAGCCGATTATGGGCGGCACGCCGGAGGGGCTGATCTGCAAGCTTGGACAGGCAAGAGGCATTAACCGGGCAATCGCGGACATGGCGAAGATGATTGAAGAGGATGTGGAAGCTCCGGAGAACCGGACGCTGGGAATTGCTCACTGCAATAATTATAAGAGAGCGCTGTTTACCAAGGATGAAATTACAAAGCGGGTTCGTTTCAAGAACTGCATTATTGTTGATACGGCAGGAATCAGTTCTCTATATGCAAATGACGGAGGCATTATCGTGGCTTACTGATAAGGAACGCCGGACAAAGGGACGAAGGCTTCGCCCCTTTGTCCGGCGTCTTTGCATAAGTGGGATTTCCAGAGGAAATCCCACGAAAGTTACATAAGAAAGCGGAAGGGCTGAAAGATGACCGACGTAATCCGGTATAAGAGCTTCTTCGAGGCCGAAAGAGGAGCAGGCGCAACCTTGCCGGGAAGATAGGACCCGTCTTCGGCAACCTGGAGAGAATCCTCCTGCATTCGGAGAATCTCTGCTTCCAGCAGCTCATTGAATTCCGTTCCGTGGACAACCAGCATACATTCCGTGTCAATATAGGCGCTGCGCATATCAAAGTTAAAGGAACCGATGACAGAAATATCGTCGTCAATCAGGAGCGACTTGTTATGCATGGAATGATCCCCCTGATATTCATATACCGTTACGCCGGTTGCGAGAATCTTTTCCTTATTGAAGGTATAA
>DVNP01000209.1 GCA_018714285.1 Candidatus Caccomorpha excrementavium
ACTCCTTCTTCCTTCAGCGCCTTTACAAAAAGGCTCGTTCCCTTTAACTGCTTCATATCCATATCCTCCTTGCCATATGAAATAAAAAGCCCTGAACGTCCGGGAACCTTAAGTTCCTGAAACGTTCAGGGCGAATCCAATCCGTGCTACCACCTGACTTCGGAGATCTCTCTCCGCACTCTGCCGATACGGAGAACCCGTACTTCCCTGGTTCTCGATACCGCTTCCGGTGTAACGTCCGGAACTGACGTTGAAGCCTACTGACTGCCATGCCTGACGCACGGCCTGTTCGATCCACTGCTCAAGGGCTACTTCCCGTTATCCTCCGCAAAGGTTCGCACCGTCCACCTTCTCTCTTCAACGGCAAAACAACGTTACTCCTCCCTGTCATAGCATTTTGCTGAAAATACAATTGATTTCAGTTAGTATAACAGATATTCCGCAGATATGTCAATCTTTATTTTCATTCTCCTTTTGACATCTCTCCCCCGGCATGCTATAATAGCCCCAGACAACAAACAGAAAGGGTGAAACGATGATTATTCGGTAATTCTTATTTCAGGCAGGTTATCAGGAACCGCGCCGCCCGGCTTTCTTTCAGAGAATGCGGACGGTCTCGTTTGGCTGCCGGAATTCGGATTCCGTATTCTCATCCTTTATCCATAACAGAACCGTTCCCGGATCCGGTATGTCTCCTGGTTTGGGTTCGTTGTTATGCTGCCCTGTGAGAATGTGCCCTATCCGATTCCGGCTGCTTCCGGAACCGGATTTTTTTACGGAAACTTTTTTCTTATCCGGCCTGCCCGTATTGTTTTTCCAGTTATTTCACAGGAACGGAGGCTGATATTGATGCTGCAGATAAAGAATCTTACAATTACTCACAAAAAAGATCTGAGAACCATACTGAATGACTTTACCTTCTCTCTGAACCCCGGGGATAAGACAGTAATCATCGGGGAAGAGGGGAACGGCAAGTCCACTCTTCTGAAGCTGATATATGACGAAGCGCTGATAAGCGATTATGCCGAATATACCGGCACGATCCGGAAGGACGGATTACGGCCCGGATATCTCGCGCAGGAGCTTTCTGAAGATATAAAGTCTCTTACCGTCTATGAATACTGTATGAGACTTCCCTCCTTCTTAGACCTCACGCCAAAACAGCTGCATGAAACGGCTCATCCTCTCGGACTTTCCGAGGATCTGTTCTATTCGGATCAGGTCATCTCCACTCTCTCCGGCGGAGAGAAGGTCAAGCTGATGATGGCCGGTCTCTTAATGGAACGGCCCGATGTCCTTCTGCTCGACGAGCCGTCTAATGATATTGATCTGGATACGCTTGTCTGGCTTGAAACATTTATAAATACCTGCGGACTGCCAATCCTCTTCATATCCCATGATGAAACGCTGATCGAGCGGACCGCCAACGTTATCATTCACTTAGAACAGCTCCGGCGCAAGACGGAGCCGCATTACACCATCGCGCGCATGTCCTATCCGGACTATGTCAGAAAGCGCGGGCACAATCTTGCCAGACAGGAGCAGATCGCGCGGAAGGAAAGGGAGGAATATAATAAGCAGCAGGAACGGTACCGCCAGATTATGCAGAAGGTCGAACACCGCCAGGAGACCATCTCCAGACAGGATCCGGCCGGCGGCCGCCTTCTGAAAAAGAAGATGAAGACCTTAAAATCCCAGGAACGGCGCTTCGAGAAGGAGTATGAATCCATGACCGGGATTCCCGACACAGAAGACGCCATTTTTATCCGGTTTGACAGCCAGGCGCGGGTTCCAAACGGCAAACGAATCCTGGATTACACCCTGGATCGGCTTACCGTCGGCTCACGCGTACTTGCGGGAGAGATCCGCCTTCAGATTGCGGGGTCTGAAAAAGTCTGCATTACCGGGAGCAACGGTGCAGGCAAAAGCACGCTGATCCGCCTGATCGCGCAGGAGCTTCTTAATAGAACCGACATCCGCGCCGCCTATATGCCGCAGAACTACGAAGAGCTCCTTGACGGCGCCGCCTCGCCGCCGCAGTTTCTTGCCCATACAGGCGACAGGGAAGAGATTACAAGGCTTCGCACCTATCTTGGAAGCATGAAATATACCGCGGACGAGATGAACCACCGCATATCCGAGCTCTCCGGCGGCCAGAAGGCCAAACTTCTGCTTCTGAAGATGAGCTATGACGGCTGCAATGTTCTGATCCTAGACGAACCGACCCGGAATTTCTCTCCCCTGTCAGGACCCGTCATCCGGCAGGCGCTCAAAGCATTCTCCGGCGCGATTATCAGCGTCTCGCACGACAGGAAATACATGGAAGAGGTCTGCACCGCCATTTACCGCCTGACGCCGGACGGGCTGACAAGGCAGAATTAAAGGATCGGCCCTGACTGCGGGAACATTGCTCCGGACACGGTAAGCGGCTCACCCTGCGGCAGATACATCTCCCGGACTCTCCCGTGATATTTCAGTTTCCGGCAGCCTGCCTGATCCGCAGTCAGCACGGCCGTAAGCAGCTGTCCGTTCTCCCAGAACAGATCCGCCGTTACGCCGCCTCTCGCGCGGACACCTTTCAGATATCCGCTGCTCCAGGCCTTCGGCAGCGCGGGAAGGAATTCGATTTCATCATTATGGCTCTGAATCAGCATTTCCAGAATTCCTGCCGCGCTGCCTGTATTTCCGTCCAGCTCATACACGTCGTCAAACGCGGCCGCTCCCCTGGTCGGTGGATGCTTTACCATACCGTTCTCCATCACCAGCTTATTTATCAGCTCCTTTAGATGCCGGTAAGCATCCTCTCCGTCCTTCAGTCTCGCGGCATACAGAATCAGCAGGGACCGCGCCCAGCCGGTATCCTCCCAGTTCTCATACAAAGCCAGCTTCCCATTTATCGATCGCCTGGCTGCCCCGGCAAGTTCCGGCGTCTTCTCCGGCGTGATCTGCGCATAAGGGAACAGACCCTGAAGATGCGCGGTATGTCTGTGCTGGGGATCCTCGGCCGGATAATCGTGGGCATACTCCGCGAGCGTCCCGTCCGGCAGGATCCGGAACGGCGCAAGCCTGCCAAGAACCATGAATGCCTTCTGCGTAAGATATGTCTGTCCAAGAATTCCGGACGCTTTCAGAAACTGCGTCAGCAGTTCCCGAATCACCGTTACCTCATGAGTACAGTCATGGGACATATAGTAAACTCCCTGTTCCGAAACGAATCGGTTCTCCGGGGATACGGATGGCCCGCAGGAGATTCTGCCGTGATTTTCGAACACATATCCAAGTACGAATTCCGCAGTCTCCTTTAATACCGGATAAGCCCTGTCACGGAGGAATTCTTTGTCTCCAGTGAACAGATAATGCTCCCAGTAAGCCGAAGCCGCCCAGATTCCGCCTGCCGGATACGGCGCAAGCGGCCTTGCCCAGTACGGAGAAGCATACCCCCATGCATTTGAGACCAGCTCGGCGCACCATCCGGGCAGCCCGTAATTCCTTTCAGCCGCTTCTCTTCCCGACGGAATCAGACATTCCTCCATCCAGGAGAACAACGGGATTTCACATTCAGGAAGCGCTCCGGGACCGCCAAGCCAGTAGTTCATCTGCGTATTGATATCCAGATGCATATCGCAGGTCCAGCCGATGCGGCAGGCGACATTATCATTCCATACTCCCTGAAGATGCGCGGGAAGCCATGAGTCCTCCCTGGAGGAGCATACAAGCAGATACCGTCCGAACTGTACCAGCTCTTCCGCAGCCGGATCCTTCAGGTCAATTTCCATCCGATCCATGAACCGGCTGATATCCGCCGCATGCCTGTCTCTCTCCTTCCGGTAATCACAGTCTCCCGCCGTCCTTCCGCCGCGCGTACCCGTATGTTCCCCGGACTGCGCCGCTTCTCTTAAGCGTCCTGCCAGAATCCCGTAATCGGTCTGCGCAGCCAGAACAATCACAACCTCCGAGGCGGAATACACCCGGATTCCCTCTTCGGATATTCTGACCCCGGCATTCCCTTTTTTCCCTCCTTTTGCGCTGACCGTAACCGTCCCGGTGAGCGTAACCCCGGTTTTTCCGTTACTATGCATCGATTCGTACGCCCGGACCGTGAAGGTATACCCCATTCCGTCCGACACAATCTCACACGGTCTTTCTCCCGGGTCATACCGGATCGCAAGGCTGACCGTTCTTTCTTCCTTCGCGCGGATCCGGCAGAACATTGCGCCTGCCGGATGGGATACAAAAAGCTCTCTGTCAATACCGGCAGATACAGATGCGATGCCTCTCCGGTAATCAAGCGTCCGGACAAACGGGACCTCTTCTGCAGCGTCTGCGGGTTCAGGCTCATACTCAATCAGAAGCCTTCCGGCCGGAAGATTCGTTCCGTAATTGCCCCGGTTCCCGGTAAAATCCTTCGCGTATTCGAACGCCCCCGCATAATCCCCTTCCAGATCGGCCTGCCGCATCTTCCGGAACGCCTCCGCCGCGCCCGGACTGTTATTATCCCGTGACGGTTCTCCTGAGAAAAACGTGTTCTCCGACAGATTCAGCGTATCGATCCGGATTCCCGGGCAGTACATCACGCCCATATGTCCGTTGCCGAGCGGCATTCCTTCCCTCCAGGAACCAGCCGGCGTATCTCTTGTGATCTGTAATGTCTTCATTCTGTTTTATTCCTCCTGTTGCGTTGTATAACTTCTCGGAATCTTCAGCCCTGATTTTATAAGGCTTTCCGACCCCTATCTCAAAAAAATCACCCACTTTTTTGCAAATAACAC
>DVNP01000210.1 GCA_018714285.1 Candidatus Caccomorpha excrementavium
AAGGAGGAGCTGGCTGTCGGCGATCAATATATACAGAACGGCGTCAGGGAAGCTTATCTGCTTGAGGATGGAAGCTATCAGGTGGAGGTAGCCTCGAAAGGATTCGGAGGCGATGTGATTCTGACTGTTTATGTGGAGCAGGACAAAACGACGCTGCGCGGAGTTGAAGTGGTATCTCAAAATGAAACGCAGGAGTACGGGGGAAGAATCGTATCGGAGCCGGAGCTGCTGAAACAGTTTGAAGGAGTGCGGCTGCCGGTCTATACAAGTCAGATAACGGACGCGGGAATGGATAACGGCAGGGAAGAGATAACGGACGGCATGATTCTGGCGGACGGCGTATATGAGAGGGAAGCGGCGAACGGCGATTATACGGATCAGGTCGTGCTGACGGTTGAGGGCGGCGCGATTACGGCGGTTACGGTAGATTCTTATGATAAAGATGGTAATTATAAAAGTGTTCTGGCCGCGGAAGGAAGCTATATTATGACAGAGGACGGCCTGACCTGGGATAAGCAGGCACAGGCCGTTGCCGCTTATGTACTGGAGCATCAGGGAGTGTCCGGGCTTGATCTTGGGGAAGACGGGAAGACCGATGCGATTGCCGGAGTGAGCATATCGATAGGTTCCATTGTGGATCTGATTGAGGAATGTCTGCTGGAGGCATCGGGTCAGGAGGTTTCGGATGCGCAGACAGCGCCGGCGGACGGAACACTGGTGGACGGGATTACGGGAGCAACCGTCACGACAAGAGCGGTCCTTTCTGATATCAATAAGGCATATGTCTTTTTAAACGGAGAAGAATGAATTGCTCTGTCAGGCTGCCGATCGCTTGACAAAGAAAATGTGAGTTGATACAATACTAACAATTTATGAATTATAGTACAAAGGAAGTGGTTCCATGAGCAGAATTGTATTATCCATCTTAGTGGAGAACACCTCGGGTGTATTAAGCAGGGTTGCCGGGCTCTTCAGCCGGAGAGGCTATAATATCGACAGCCTGACGGTCGGGGAGACGCAGGATCCGGGAATATCGAGAATGACGGTTATGGCGAGCGGAGATAATCAGATTCTCGAGCAGATCGGAAAGCAGTTAAGCAAGCTTGAGGATGTCAGGGAGATTAAGGAATTAAAGCAGGGCGGTTCGGTATGCAGGGAGCTGGTTCTGGTCAAGGTACATGCAGAAGAAGCGGCAAGGCAGTCCGTGATTGCGGTTGCGGATATTTTCCGGGCCAAAATCGTGGATGTGGCGAAGGATTCTCTGATGGTCGAGCTGACGGGAAATCAGGCCAAGATTGACGCGTTTATCAAGCTTCTGGAGGATTTCAGAATTCTGGAGATGGTAAGGACCGGAGTGACCGGACTGGAGAGAGGCTCGGGGGATATCGCGGATTATATCGACGACTGAGCGGCAGCCTTTATTTTCTCTTGCATAAATGGATAAAAAGAGCTAGAATAACATTTGTGAAGTTCCAGAAAGCAGGTTAATCCCCAATGATTCTGAAATTTTACATATGCTAATAGATTAACAGGAGGTTTTGGCAATGGCAAAAATTTATTATCAGGAAGATTGTAATCTCTCACTGTTAGAGGGCAAGACAGTCGCGGTGATCGGCTACGGCAGCCAGGGACACGCTCATGCCCTCAATTTAAAGGATTCGGGAGTTCACGTAATCATTGGCCTGTATGAGGGAAGCAAGTCCTGGGCGAAAGCGGAGAAGGCGGGATTCGAGGTCTATACGGCGGCGGATGCGGCGAAGAAGGCTGATATCATCATGATTCTGATCAATGATGAGAAGCAGGCAAAGATGTATAAGGAGTCCATCGAGCCCAATCTTGAGCCCGGCAATATGCTGATGTTCGCGCATGGCTTCTGCATTCACTTCGGACAGATTGTTCCTCCGAAGGATGTCGATGTTGTCATGATTGCTCCGAAGGGACCCGGACATACCGTAAGAAGCCAGTATCTGGAGGGTCAGGGCGTTCCCTGCCTGATTGCGGTTCATCAGGACGCAACCGGAAAGGCTCATGATCTGGGTCTTGCATACGCGCTGGGAATCGGCGGCGCGAGGGCCGGAGTTCTCCAGACCACCTTCCGTGAGGAGACAGAGACCGACCTCTTCGGTGAGCAGGCCGTTCTGTGCGGCGGCGTTACCGCCCTGATGAAGTGCGGCTTCGAAGTTCTTGTAGAGGCAGGCTATGAGCCGGAGAGCGCTTATTTTGAGTGCATCCATGAGATGAAGCTGATTATTGACCTGATTAATGAGAGCGGCTTTGCCGGAATGAGATATTCCATCTCCAACACGGCGGAATACGGCGATTATATTACAGGACCGAAGATTATTACCGAGGATACCAAGAATGCAATGCGCCAGGTATTAAAGGATATCCAGGAAGGCGTATTCGCGCGCAACTGGCTGCTTGAGAACCAGATTGGCTGCCCGAACTTCAACGCGAAGAGGAGAATGGAGGCCGATCACCAGCTTGAGAAGGTCGGAGCAGAGCTGCGGAATATGATGAGCTGGACGAAGAAGGCGAAGTTAATCGATAACTGATCGGGAATGGCGATACGATAGGAAGAGCGTCCGGGAACAGAGGAAAGAGGTGTTCCCGGGCGCTTTGTTTCTATCTTTATCTTTTAAGCTGAAGGCCGGAACTTATCCGATAAATTCCACCTCAACAGTTAAATCCGGAATATCTGTATTAATTTGTTTTATCAGTTGAATCAGCATCTGTTCGGCAGCTTCCTGAGCATTGCTGTAGATGTATACATTTGACATTAAGGATTTTTGAATCTGCAGACTGGCTTCGTTCCTCTGCTTGATTGCCAGATCAACGCCCTCACTGTAGCTGCCGTTCCACCAGTCATCCGAAAACCAGCGCTTGGTTGTATCAAGAATTGTGATGTTGGTCAGCTCCGGACAGGGAATGCGGGCCAGCACATAGCTGTATTCCTGATTCACAATAAATTCTGCGGCCTCTAAATCAACCACAAAGGTTCCCTCTCCTGATACCTCAAGCCATGCGGTGATATTGCCGGAGTTGCTGTCGCGATCCTCGGTGATGAATTCAACGCAATTAGCTTTCATAACCTCCAGCTTTCCGCATTCCTCCAGACTTTCAATCGATATAACGACTGTATTGCTCAGGTGGTAGTTCTGCTCTGCGCGTTCAAATGCGCTTTGATAGAAGCTGTCATATGTGATGTCCCTTTCCTGTTCATATGCGGCTTTGTAATGCTCAATCAGGGACGTGGCGCCGGTACGAATCGTATCAAGTAACAGGTAAACGCAGAAAACCACCAGAAAAAAAGCTATGATACCGAAGGTTAAATATTTGGGTTTTCTGGCTTTCTTTTTCTTTGCTGTTTTCTTTTTAGGGCTTTGAGCCGCCATTACTTCTGGTAATTGTGTCATTTTCAATTCCTCCGTTCAGTTCTTAAATAGGACGAATACTTCCGGCGCAGAAACGGATGCCGCGTGAACCAGCTGAATGAGCTGGGCTTCGGCAGACTTTCTGGCCGATATCATCATGGCCTTGTCGGTTCTCAGTTTTTCCTCTGCTTTTTGTCTGATCTGATTTGCAGAGTTGTTCAGAGCGTCATACCCGTCTTCGGCGCTGCCGGTGTAACTGTGTCTTTGATACTCATTTTCTTTTACGATCTCTCCGATCGGGATGAATTCTACTTCCGGTTGTTCCAGCGTAATATATAAACCATCCTCTCTCAGTTCAATTTCGGCCGTACTCAGATTCACGGTAAAGACGGCATTGTATTTCATGGAGAGCAGGGCGGCATAGTTATCTCCGACAGAGAGGATATCACTGAAGGTTCCGCTGGCGGCGAGAACCTGAAGCCTCCCTGTTTCCTGAAATGTTCCGGAGAGAATGACGGTGGTATCTTCGGCATTCAGCCCGGCTTCTTTGCCTGCCTTAGCTCCTTCTATCTGCCCGGCTGTTAAACCGTTCAAAGATCCGATTGCCCTGCCGGCGGCTGTTCCGACTCCGTCTCCGAACGTTCCGCCGATTGATTGGGCATTAAGATGATAGTAGAACAGGGAAACAGTGATACATACCAGTATCATAAACGGCAGAATGATCAGAATAGGAATGCGAATCAGGTTCAGGGTGTTAATAAGAAAGTCTGTCAATTTATTTTTCATAATGTTATTCCTCCTTCACTACGACAATACCAAAGGTTTCCCAGTTGATTGTCTGTCCGTTCATATTTTCTGTCAGAGTAATGTCCGCTGCCTGTTCCTGATCATTCTTCCAAAGTCCAAACGGGAATCCCCCTGCCCCTTCAATGATATATCCGGGAGCGGTAATTTCATACTTCAGGGTTAGGATCTGTCCGTCACGCACGGAAATGGTTCCTGTCACATTCTCTCCATTCGTCTGATAGATACAGGTTCCATAAGCATCATCTGAATCCAGAGTAACATGATAATACTGTTTCACGGGATGTTCCTCAAGAATCGTCTGGATATCTGACTGATACTGCGAAAACCTCATGGTCTCCTGGTACTGATCATTGCGGACGCTTTTTCCCGAAATATAATAGCCATCACTCGGAAAGATGGTTACGGTTACTTCTTCCGAAGGTTCCAGAAGATCACCTGTCTTAAGAAGCCTTTGTGTTGAAAGATTCCTGACCGTGACGGATGCATGCAAAGGCGCAGCCGGGGGCTGGAAGGTTTCTACATCAACCAGACTGATTGTGATTTTGATGGATTTATACCATATCTTAGAGGTTCCGGGGTCGTCCTCATCATACACCAGGATTGGTTCCGGAATATCCGTAAGAGAGTCAATCAGCCGGAAGCCGGAGCTTTTGTTATCATCAATATCTGTCTTCTCAATCAGGACTTTTACTGCGGTTCCCGAACGGATTGCATGATTCCCGATTGAGAATGCGATACCGGATTCGGTTCCGATTTTGTGATTGCTGATAATGGTGAGGCTGTTTCGAAGCCATCTGCTTTCATATTGGTAGACCTTCTCGCTAAGGCCGGAGGCGGAGAATCGGAATTCCATATCTTCTCCAACACTCTTATCCAGAACGACCTCTAATACCGGCATGTGCTCGGGGGATTCTGAGAATGCGGTATTGACGGACCAGGTTCCGATCCGGATTGTCTGCCTGCTATCCTCCGTTACTATGTAGGTTTCTCCGGTATTATAGTGATTGATCCAGCCTTCCCAGTTTTCAAATCTCATCTCGATTTTTGTTCCGCTGAAGGTCTGAAAGCTGTCCTCTGTAAGTTCCTGTCCGCCGGCAGAGTAATAGATGGTTCCTCCGTATTCAGGCTGCGGCAGTTCGACAGTAACCGGAATTCTCTGAATAAACCGAATGCTGTTTAACTGTCTTCGTGTTTCTTCTTCCTCGCCCACAATAATGACATGCTCTCCGTCAGGAAGCCAGTAGCCGTCCTCGGCGCTGTTTTGCTCATAGACAATCCGGCTGCCGGGAGCCAGATACTGTACGCCTGTTACGATCTCACCAAAGCATTTGAAGATAATGGTGCCATGTTCATAGGAGTATTCTGACGGATCGAATACGAATTCACTCCCCTTCTGTGGAACTGTAAGTGTATACCGGTACTGGCCATTTGCAAATTGTTCCTGTGAGTTAAGAATCAGTTCCCGGAAGTTCTCAAGCTGCCACTCTTTGTTCGTTACCAGGGTAATCGTATCTCCATACTTCAGTCCGGACAATTCAAGCGCGCCGCCCGCAGGGATTTCCTGTCGTGTGCCGTTATTCACAGATACGCTTCTGGTCAGATCAGATTCAATGGAGACAGAGATGTATTTATGAAGCTCAATGGAATAATTGGTTATCGTATCTGTTGATTCCCTTAGCTCGAAGATTACAACACCGTCTTCGTTATTGTTATAGTAACATTGTGGAGACGAGGACAGATAGAAGTACTCGCTGCTGTCATACTCATAGCTGACCACACAGGAGGAGAGAGGACTGATCTCGGCCTGATTTTGAGTAATCTGTCTGTCATCGATGATCCATGTGCCTGATAAATCGAATTCTCTGTCGTTTTCATCGGTATAATAGTCCCGAAGGGAGAGAACCAGAGGCTGATATTCTCCAAAAGGTTCGACAGATAGATCTGCTCCGGCATATTCTGATGAAATCGACATAACAAGTCCGCTTTCATCAGGAGTAATCGTGTTAATAAAGGTTCGAGTTCCGTTTTCATATTGGTAAATCCGGAAACCTAGGAAAGTATAAGCATTTTCCTTCAGGTTGTTGCTTAAGGAGACGGAAGCATAGAGACAATCCTGTGGATTTAGAAAAGAGGAAATACCTTCTATGGGCTGAGTTTTATCTGCGTCTGAGAAATATTTAACGCTCAGATTGCTGTTAGAGGCAAATGTTATCTTGACAGCTCCGTCAGGTCTTGTGGTTGTTGGATCTCCGGTTCCGGTGACAGCCCCGGAATAATAACCCTCCTGCGTCAGAATGCCGCTTTGTTTGTATTGTTGATCTTTCATAAGTTGCATCCTGTGTAATTTCGGATTGTTCCAGCATGCGGTTCTTGAGCAGACCTTTTATGTAAGGCGCAAGAATTCCCCAGGATACAGCCACGATCATAAGAACGAAGGCTGCATAGAACAGATTTTTTGCTGATTTTGGTTTCTTCATACAATGTTCCTCCTATTTTGGTGTATTAGCAGGAGATACGTTCTCCCTCTATAGGACTTGTATTTTTCGCGAAGTCTCCGGGAGTATCTTTTTGTATTCTCTGTATTATTCTGTAAAGCACCTCAAATTGATACTTTTATCATATCATAGACTCTATCTCTTTTCAAGAAAAGTATCACACCGAAGAACATAAAAAGACCCGGTTCAAACAGTCCCTTGACAAACCCCTGCTCCGGATCTATAATAAATTGATTTAATGCGTTGACGTTGCAATGCATAAATGTCTTAAATCAGATGAGCGATCTGGATCCCTTCCGGAATCTGATTTACATCCGGGGGAATTCATGCTATGATTGATATGGAAATAGAAAAGAAAGGTATGGTAAGGAATCATGATTTGGGCAAAAGAAGAGACAATGTCCCGGAATGAGATTGAAGAGCTTCAGCTTGCGAGGCTTAAGGCCGCAGTAGCGAGATCGTACGAGAAAGTGCCTGCCTACCGAGCGAAGATGGATGCAGCCGGAGTAAGGCCGGAGCATATCCGGACGCTGAAGGATCTGAAGCTTCTTCCTTTCACTGTGAAGAAGGATTTAAGGGATCATTATCCGTTCGGCATGTTTGCCGTTCCCAAGAGCGAGCTGATCCGAATCCACGCATCTTCCGGAACGACAGGGAAGCCGACGGTTGTCGGATATACAAGAAACGATCTGAAGGTCTGGACGGAAGTGGTGACGAGAATCGCCGTAATGGGCGGCGCTTCTTCGAATGATGTGGCGCAGATCTGCTTCGGTTACGGAATGTTTACCGGCGCCCTGGGACTTCATTTCGGACTGGAGAATCTGGGAGCGGCGGTTTGTCCGACCTCTTCCGGCAACACGCAGAAGCAGATCATGTATATGAAGGATTTCGAGACGACGCTGCTTGTAGCCACGCCGTCCTATGCGTTACATATTGCGGAGGTTGCGCTTGGAATGGGAATCGACCCGAAGAAGGATCTGAAGGTGAAGGTCGGCCTGTTCGGAGGCGAAGGAATGACCGAACCGATGCGTCAGGAGATGTACAAGCTCTGGGGAGAGGATATGGCAGTGACGCAGAACTACGGCATGAGCGAGCTGATTGGTCCCGGAGTGTCCGGAGAGTGTCTGGAATTGTGCGGAATGCATGTAAATGAGGATCATTTTATTCCTGAAATTATCGATCCGGTTACGGAAGAGGTGCTGCCACCCGGAGAGAAGGGCGAGCTGGTCATTACCTGTCTGACGAAGGAGGCGCTTCCGATGATCCGGTACCGTACCAGGGACATTTCCCGGCTGATGTATGAGCCGTGCAAATGCGGCAGGACAACGGTGCGTATGGAGAATCTGTCCGGACGTTCGGACGATATGCTGATTATACGCGGAGTGAATGTATTTCCGACGCAGATTGAAGAGGTTCTTTTGTCCATACCCGAAATCGGACCTCATTATGAGATTATCGTTGACAGGAAGAATCATCTGGATACGATGGAGATCAAGGTGGAATTAACGGATGACACCCTGCTTGATTCTTACGCGCAGCTTGGAGCGCTCGAGAAGAATATACGAAGCCGCCTGAAGGTGATCCTGGGGCTTGACGCCGCGATAAAGCTGGTTGCGCCAAGGAGCTTACAGCGGTTTGAGGGAAAAGCGAAGAGAGTAACGGATCTTCGCGTAATGTAATGCTTTGGAAGGAGAATTAACGTGGCAGAGAAAGTAATGATGCTCGGCAACGCGGCGATAGCAAGAGGCGCTTATGAGGCAGGCGTTAAGGTATCGGCGGCTTATCCGGGAACGCCGAGCACAGAAATCAGTGAATGTATTGTAAAGTATGATGAGATTTACGCAGAGTGGTCTCCGAATGAGAAGGTGGCAATGGAAGTCGCAATCGGCGCTTCGATTGCGGGAGTGCGCGCCCTGGCTTCCATGAAGCATGTCGGCGTGAATGTGGCGGCAGATCCGTTATATACGGTATCCTATATCGGAGTGAACGGCGGACTGGTACTGGTGGCCGCGGATGATCCGGGACTGTACAGCTCCCAGAATGAGCAGGACAGCAGGGCGGTTGCAAGAGCCGCGAAGATACCGGTGCTTGAGCCTTCGGACAGCATGGAAGCGAAGGAATTCGTCAAGGAGGCGTTCCGGCTGAGCGAGCTCTATGATACTCCCGTTATGATAAGAACAACGACGAGGCTGTCCCATTCTCAGGGTATGGTAGAGCTTTCCGAACGCGTTGAGCCGGAGGATAAGCCTTATGAACGCAATGTGGCGAAGAATGTCATGATGCCGGGCAATGCGAAGAAGCGTCATCCCTATGTGGAATACCGAGAGAAGAAAATGGCGGAGGACGGATGCGGCTTTGCCATCAACAGAGCAGAGTACAGAGATCCTTCGATTGGCGTTATTACCTCCGGAATTCCTTATCAGTATGTAAGGGAGGCTCTACCGGATGCCAGCGTGCTGAAGCTCGGAATGGTTAACCCGCTGCCCCGCGGATTAATTGAGGAATTCGCATCGCGGGTCGATAAGCTGTATATTGTAGAGGAACTGGATCCAATCATTGAAGAGCAGGTCAGGTCCTGGGGAATCAGGGCATATGGCAAGGAGCTTTTGACCGTACAGGGAGAGTACAGCGCCAATATGTTAAGAGAAGCAATTGGCGGCGAGACGCTTTCTCTGACGCCTGCGAGGGATGTTGTGGCAAGACCCCCGATTCTGTGCCCCGGCTGTCCTCACAGAAGCGTATTTTCCGTGCTGAAGAATCTGAAGATCCATGCGGCAGGCGATATCGGCTGTTATACGCTTGGCGCGGTTGCGCCTCTTAGCGTGGTGGATACCACGATCTGTATGGGCGCGAGTATCTCCTCCCTTCATGGCATGGAGAAGGCGAAGGGGAAGGATTATATTAAGAACTGGGTTGCGGTCATCGGAGATTCGACCTTCATGCACACCGGCGTGAATTCTCTGATGAATATGGTATATAACCAGGGAACCGGTACGGTAGTGATCCTCGATAATTCAACAACCGGAATGACCGGGCATCAGGATCATGCGGCAACGGGCAAGACGCTGAAGGGTGACATGGTACCTGCGATCGATATTGCCATGCTGTGCAGGTCAATGGGAATCGAGCATGTCGTTACGGTCAATGCCTTCGATACCAAAAAGCTGGCAGAAGTCGTTAAGGAAGAGACGGCCAGGGACGCCGTGTCGGTTATCATCGCGAAGGCCCCGTGCGCGCTGCTTGACAAGACCCCGGTTAAGACACAGGCAAGGGTGAATCCGGATCTGTGCAGAAAGTGCGGCGTATGCTTAAAGCCCGGATGTCCGGCTCTTACAAAGGGAGAGGACGGGAAGACCTTTGTGAATGATACGATGTGCAATGGCTGCGGTCTATGCGTGGAATACTGCAAGTTCGGCGCAATCTCGCTTGTGGATGTCAGGAGGTAGGACGATGACAAAGAATATTATGATAGTGGGCGTCGGCGGACAGGGAACTCTTCTGACAAGCCGGATTCTTGGCGGACTTGCAATTCAGGCGGGATATGACGTGAAGCTGTCCGAGGTGCACGGCATGGCCCAGCGTGGCGGAAGCGTCGTAACCTATGTGCGCTATGGAACGGAAGTGGCGGAACCGATTATAGAGGAAGGACAGGCGGATGTGCTGATTGCCTTTGAGCGCCTGGAGGCTCTGAGATATGCGCATTTTCTGAAAAAGGACGGTGTGATTGTCGTCAATGATCAGCGGATTGATCCGATGCCGGTCGTGATTGGGGCGGCGGCATATCCGGAGAATATTCTGGAGGAACTTAAAAAGGAGCATAAAGTATACGCGGTGGATGCGATTTCGGAGGCAAAGCGTCTCGGCAATTCCAGAGTATTTAACATCATTGTGCTTGGAATCGCGGCGCAGCATATGAATTATTCGAAGGAAGAATGGCTGAAGGTAATAGAGGCAACGGTTCCGAAGAAGACCATTGAGATAAATAAAGCGGCTTTTGAGACAGGATATTTGCTTCACAGATAAGGAAGGAGGGCGCATATGCTCGTACAAATCTCGGTTTTTGTTGAAAATGAAGTTGGAAGCCTTGCCAGAGTGACCGCGGTGCTGCGGGAGGAGGGAATCAACCTGAGGGCAATCGCTTCGATTGACACTCCGGAATTCGGAATTCTCCGTATCATTGTGGATGATCCGCAGAAGACGAAGGAGGTTCTTACACACAGAGGATTTGTAGTCAAGGCGTCTAAGGTTCTTGCGATTGAGCTGATTGATCGTCCTGGCGAGCTGGATCGGGTGCTTCACATCATCGCGGATGCCGGGCTGACGGTGAATTATATCTATTCTTTTGTGATCCGGAATGAGAAATCGCCGCTTATGGTCATGCATCTGGACGATATGGATCGCGCGGAGAAGATTCTGCGGGAGCATAATATTACAGTTGCCGGCTGACCGGCGCGGGGTATGGAATACCGGCAGGTATCCATGCCCCGGCGAAAAGTCTGATATATCAGGGGTAAAATCGGTATTAACCGACAAGCCCTCTCTTATCTCACCGTCCCGGATCGGCGGTGTTTTTTTGTATGCGCGAGAAAATAATTCAGATCCTGCCTGATATCCGGCGGAAGAGAACGGTAGTAGTTTAAGAGCAGAGTCTCATGCCGCGTCAGCGGCTCCGGACCGTCCGGGACACCGGCAACGTACTCCTCTCCTTCTTCTGCCGGACTGGGATGAAAGATAATATCGAAGTCATACAGCTCTAACGTAATCAGTTCCATGATATTAATCTGATACAGTCCGGCCAGAACCGACATCATCGGGAAGGTCATCCGGCGCTCGCCCCGCTCGTAATAGCCATAGCCCTGCCTTGTCATGTTCAGGCACAGCCCGATGTCCTTCTGCGTATAGCCGCTGCTGATGCGAAGCTCCTTCAGACGCTCCGGAAACGCCTGGTGAACGGCCGTCGGTAAAGAATGTACTCGCATAATAATGATTCCTCCTTGTGTTAGATTCAGTCCGCGAAACAGACCGCAGAACAAAATTTGAATACAGGAAGTATTATATCAAAAAATATTTTGTAAAAAAGAAATTAATTAGATAAATTTCATTATATATGAAATAAATCGTTTCAAGATTTAGATTACAAGGCTCTAAAAGAGGAAAATAAACGGTCCGCATATAAAAGTCAGCTTTTTTCACAAAAAAGGTT
>DVNP01000211.1 GCA_018714285.1 Candidatus Caccomorpha excrementavium
CCCCATTGAGAGCGTTTCCATAGTAACATTATCGATGTTTTTGCTTTTAATGTCAATAAGCAAATCATGCATTTTCTTAAAATAAGGTCTGTTTTCTTCCGGATCTTCGACAAAAGGAGCCACTGTCATCAGTCCGCGAATGTGTACATGGGGCAATCCTGCAATATCCCTGACAACAGACAGCAGAGCCTCCGGCGCAACCCCGAATTTTGACTCCTCGCCTGCCGCGTTGACTTCGATCAGAACATCACAGATACAGTTCTTTTTGGATGCCTCTTCTTCAATCTGTTCTGCAAGCCGTACCGAATCGACCGAATGAATCAGCGCGGTCCTGCCGATAATGTATTTTACCTTATTGCGCTGCAGATGTCCAATCAGATGCCATCTGACCGGTTCTTTAATCTGTTCGTACTTGTCGGTCAGTTCCTGAACCTTGTTCTCTCCGAACTCCCGAATGCCGCACCGGATTGCTTCTTCAATATCAGACACCGGCTTTGTCTTACTGACTGCAAGCAGAGTAACCTCATTTCCGGCCCGGCCCGCGCGTTTTAAGGCTGCTGCAATCCGTTCTTTTACTACGGATAAGTTATATTCAATATCCGTCATATATTCATCTCCTTTAATAGATTATAGCCTCTTCGACCGCCGTCTCCGCGTCCAGAACGATCTGATCATAGACGGCAAGCCCGTTTTCCGTATCTTTCCGGACAATACAGTAATCCTCGTTCTCATACATGCGTTCAATACGCCGAAACACGGCATAGCCGTTGTTAACATTATATACGCCTTCCAGAGTATCCACAAGGTTTAGCTGCATCTGTTCCCCGTCGGGAGCGCTGATTCGTGTTTTCCCGAATTCAAATTCATTCGCGTCAATATATCCGTAGGTACCGTCGTTGTAGTAAATTTCAACCGCATAGAAGGTCGGAATCATCTGAGCCGTCTCTTCATCGTAAATTTCAACAAGGATTCCGTCCTCGTCCGAATCGCCTCCCTTGGTAAAATATTTCAGCGGAACCATATAGAATTCCTTTTCTGTAATGGATGTCAGAGGAATCTTAAGTCCTTCCTCCGCATTAATCGCAAGTTCAATTTTCAAAAAACGCTTGTCAATATATTGTATCATATATCGATCCAGTATAACACTGGCAAAATAATCCGTTCCTTTCTGATACAGCTCGGCTTCACAGGTCAGCTCTCTTTCATCGTCCAGAATCGTAAAGGACATAGAAGAACGCTCCAGAAAATAGAGATACTGTTCCTCGGTCAGCTTCATGATAATCTGCCAGTTCTCGCTGGTAATCAGCTTGTACGCCGGACTTCCGGATTCCTTTATTTCGCTGCTGCGCAGGGAGGTCCTCGAATACGCTTCTGTTTCAAAGCTTGTTCCCGCAATCTCATCCTGAGTCAGTTCTTCATAGCCGTCAATATAATATGTAACAATCCCGCTCTTATCAGAGCTGATAATTTCGAACGAGGAAGGAAGCCCGGTACTGTCCCGAATATCGGTCAGATTCTCGAGCAGATTCAGATCAAGCCGCTCCTGAATCTGAATCATGATATCATCTTTGATATCATACACATCGCCGTAATTTACGCTGCTGAAATCCTGCTGGAACGAAAATATCATATCTTGGATACTGGCAATATCGCTGTCAGTTAAAATAACGCTGCCCAAATCTGCGGTCAGCCTGTCATAAGTATCCCTGCTCTCGTCAATGGAATACACAGCATGATTCTTTGCAACTCTCTCACCGTCGCTCAGGTAATAATTCAGATATCCTGCCCTCGGCGTATATACAACCTCCTCCTCTCTCAAAATAATGCCGGTGACAATATCATCCTTCGCAAGCGTATCCGCCTGCACTTCATAAATGGACAGATGGTCTTTTGTAAAATAAAGGCAGATATATATGATAAGATAGATGAATACGAAAAGAAAGATAATCAAGCCAATATTCAGATCTCTGCGCTTTTTAAATCTTGATATTTTTTTTGTATTCTTACCTGCCAAATAAGCACCTCCATTCTGTACTTACCTTATTATACTGTGATTTGCGCAATTTTTAAAGTCCCATTTCAAAAAAAATATGGATTTTAGAACAGCTGAATAAACACGTTTCAAACCGCAGATACTACTTGTAAATATTCCTGAAAGGAGGAGCGATCCGAATGAAGGTATTGGATTATATCGCGCTTGCGATTGTTATTATCGGCGCAGTCAACTGGGGTCTGATTGGATTTTTCCGGTTTGATCTGATTCGTGTGATATTCGGCGATATGACAATGATATCCAGAATTATATACGGACTGGTAGGCCTGTGCGGCTTGTATGCGATTACTTTTTTTGGCAGAATCAGAAACGGGGAATAATCTTCCATAATGGAAAAGCTGCCGTCAGGCAGTTGATGACGGCAGCTTTTAACTTTATTTACAGGGAAACAACAACATACTGTTTCGCAATTTCAGGAAGATCAACACCATTCATGGACATACTGATGACGATGTCAATCTGGAACTTACTGGATATTAATTCAAGCTTTTCCATAACCACGGGAATATCGTTGATATCTGTACATGCTATTTTTAAGAAGCTGTCGATATAGATTTTTTCTAAATCATGATCCTGGGAAATCAAGCCGCATATAAATCCGAGAAATTCCTTCGGCTCTTCCACAAGATAATCTCTTACATTAATCAGACGAACCTTGTTGCTCAGCTCGTACATATGCTTGTTGCTCTTATCAAGATAAACGATGCTGCCTTTCATGGATGCCACATCAGAGTTTACCTTGTCAAGCAGAATCTTTGTCTTGCCCTTGCCCTTTTCGCCGGCGATAATCTGTATCATAGTGATTTCCTCCTTAAAATTAGTCAGTATGTTTAAAAATCAAGTGTGTCTAAGGCTATTATAGTATATCTTAAACAAAAATACAACCGTTATTTTTATAAAAATCGTACAATAATAAAAGAACTGATTCCCGCAGTTTACTTAGGGGATCAGTTCCATCAGATGAGACATCTGTGTATATAAATCTGACTGATTACTTGCCTTAAATATCTCCGCAATATAGCCGTTCCCGTTTCCGTCCCGGAAATATGTAATCAGACAGTAACCAGCATTCGAAGTCGTCCCGGTCTTGCCTCCTATAACGGTTACTCCGGAAGGCGCGCTGACCCGGCCGGAAATATACAGATTGCTGTTCTCAAATTCCCGGCTGACAGGGTTGCCCTGCGCGTCCCGGTATTCTGCCGTATACTCGGGAAGATTGATAAAGGCAAGAAATGTCTCATAATCAAGCAGCTTGCGAAAAACGAGATACATATCGTATACCGTCGTATAATGCTCGTCATTATGCAGGCCGTGCGAGTTCGTAAAATGGGTGTCCACGGCGCCGAGAGCGAGGGCTTCTTCGTTCATCATTTCAACAAAGGCCTCCTCTGTTCCGGCGATATGCTCTGCAAGCACAATTCCCGCATCATTGCCGGAATAGACCAGAAGGCCTCCAAGCAGTGTCTCCACACTGATTCGATCTCCTTCGGCAAATCCGCACAGCTTGGCTCCCGCTACCGGGATATGGGAGGCGTTGTAGCTGACGGTCGCAATATCATCCAGATCCGCGTATTTCAACGTAACAAGCGCGGTCAGCAGCTTGGTAATACTGGCCGGATACATCTGCTCATAGACATTGTTCGCGAAAATAACCTCATTGCTGTCAACGCCTGCCAGGAGAACCGAAGGCGCCGTAATGGCCTCATCTATCATGTGATTCTGCTCGTCGGTTACGATACAGAACCGCTCTCCGGACAGATCGGATACCACGGTATCCGTGTAATTCATGATGTCATAGCCGTTAAAGATATTGGTATCCGTATATGACAGCAGCACGGGAGCGCTTCCTGCGCATCCGGCAGTTCCGATCCAGGCTGCCGCCAGTATCATAACGGCTGTAAACCTCTTTCTCAAATTGTACACCAGTCTTTCTGTCGTAATATTTGTTGTAATGGTAATCAGGACTTGAAGATCTCACGCCAGTCAAGATCTCCTCTCTCAAGCGCTTTAATCAGAAGTTCTGCGGTAGCCAGATTCGTAGCGAGAGGAATATTGTGAATATCACACAGGCGGACAACATTATTCACATCCGGTTCATGTCCCTTCGGCTTAAGCGGTTCCCGAAGAAAGATAACCAGATCAATTTCATTATGCTCAATTTGCGAACCCATCTGCTGTTCCCCTCCGAGATGTCCCGCAAGGTACTTATGGACATTCAAATTCGTAGCTTCCTCGATCAGACGTCCTGTCGTCCCTGTCGCGTAAAGCTCATGCTTGCTTAAGATCCCGCGATAGGCAATGCAGAAGTTCTGCATCAGCTTTTTCTTGGAATCATGCGCAATCAGCCCAATATTCATATAGAATTACCTCCTCGCTTCTTCGATTGAAGTTTTATATTCAGTATTACTCCCACGGACAACATTCCGCTTAAGAGCGAGCTCAATCCGCTGCTTAAGAATGGAAAAGGAGTTCCCGTGTTCGGTAATATCTGGGTTGCCACACCAACATTCACAAATAATTGTATCATAAACATTGAGGAAATACCAGTCGCAATCAACATTCCCAGGTAATCCGAGGCATTTTTTGCAACAACCAGGCACTGGATGATGATAAGGGTCAGCAGTCCGATTACCACGCAGGAACCGAAAAAGCCGAATGCCTCTCCTACCGCAGAAAAGATAAAATCACTTTCTACAACAGGCACATAGGAGGATCCGAGAACATCCGCCTCCCCGTTTAATACCTTCCCGTAGAGCTGCCCGGATCCGATGGCCTGAACGGAATTGGACTGCTGATATACCAGATCCGGATAATCATCCGGATTCAGAATGGATAAGATTCTGTCCTGCTGATATTCGGTCAGAAGGGTCTGAAAATCCTGTTGTATATACCAGAACAATCCGATAAAGAGCGGAATTCCAATCAACAGTATCGGAACGATGATCTTATAGCTTAAGCCGGCGGCAAAATACAGTACGGCAAAGATAAACAGCATGACCATGGTCGTAGAAAGGTGCGGCTGATCAAATATCATATAAGTCGGAATCGCCATCAGGACGCATGCCCCGATAAAAGTCGGAAGCCGGTTTATGCTTCTCTGGAACAGAGAAAAAAACTGTGCCAGAAATAAAATCATAATGATCTTGGAGAGCTCCGACGGCTGAAATTCAATACTTCCGAACTTCAGCCATCTCCTCGCATCATAATGATCTACGGCAAACGGGGAATACTTCACCATCAGCAGCAGGATGATATTGAACAGATACATCGGAATAAACAGCCTGCATATAAAGTGATAGTCTACCAGCGATACAAAAACTGCCGCAAAAAAACCAATGGCCAGGCCCATCACCTGTCTCTGGGCCAGATTGGAATCTGCGGCCTGAACCAGTCCAATCAGATAAGCTCCGATTCCTCCCAGAATCAGTACAAGAATCAGAAGCGAATAACCATATTGCTTAAAATTATAATTCTTAAATTTGAACATACTTCTCTCATTCTTCCTGTGGGGAACCGGCGAACAAAAAAGGTCACTGCTTCTTTGTTTTCATTTCCTTAATCGGGATATTGGCGAACAGTGCAGGCACTGTTCCGTGGTTCCCGTCCGGTTCCTGTGTGATTTTAATATCAAGTCCATCCAGATCAATTTCGACATATTTTGATATTACAGTAATAATGTCATTCTTTATCTGTTCCATAATCTCAGGCGAACAGCCTGCGCGATCTGACACCAGGACCAGTTTTAAACGGTCTTTTGCTACATTGCCTGACGATTTCTTTCTGAAAAAATCCGCAAATCCCATAGTCCCTTACCCTCCTTAATTCTTCTTGAATATGGCGCCAAGCCTCTGCATCAGACTCATTCTGCTGTTCAAATCCAGGAAAGGTACCTCTTCTCCCATAACGCGTCTGCATATATTCATATAAGCCTTCCCGGCCAGGGTATCATTTCCGACCAGCGGCTCGCCCTGGTTCGTAGATATTACAATATTCTCGTCATCCGGCACAATACCTATCAGATCTACGGCAAGGATTTCAACCACGTCATCGCTTGACATCATATCTCCGCGTCTGACCATATCCATCCGCAGACGGTTTACAATCAGATGGGTGCGCCTGATATCATTCGCTTCCAGAAGGCCGATAATACGATCGGCGTCCCGTACCGCGGATACCTCGGGAGTCGTCACAACAAGCGCGCGATCCGCTCCTGCAATTGCATTCCGGAATCCCTGCTCAATCCCTGCCGGACAATCCATCAGTATGTAATCGAATTCATCTCTCAGTTCATTGCAAAGCTTCTTCATCTGCTCCGGATTGACGGCTGTCTTGTCTCTGGTCTGAGCGGAAGGAAGCAGGTACAGGTTCGGATATCTCTTATCCTTAATCAGAGCCTGCTTAATCCGGCAATTCCCTTCAATGACATCAACGAGATTATACACGATTCGATTCTCAAGTCCCATTACAACATCCAGATTTCTAAGTCCGATATCCGTATCAATCAGGACAACTTTTTTGTCCAGCTTAGCCAGCCCCGTACCGACATTGGCGGTTGTAGTCGTCTTACCGACTCCGCCTTTTCCAGATGTGATAACTATTACTTCACCCATACCAAATTTTCCTCCAAAACTTTCTGTATATGATAGATTGTATATCCTGTACTCTGCACGGCGTCAGAGCCGTAAATCATTGATTGCCTTGCGTCCGAGAGGCTCGATATAGATATTGCCGTCCTCGAGGAACGCGACCTTTGCTTCTTTGGCATCTTCTTTCGCGGGCTTGTCGGGAGCGCGCGCGATGGTATCCGCGATTCGAATCTGAACCGGAGCCATGTCGAGCGCCAGGACGAATGCGTTCTCATTCCCGGACGCGCCGGCAAAGGCGGTTCCTTTAAGGGAACCGAGAATGACAATATTCCCTTTGGATACAATGCTTGCGCCCGGATTCACATCGCCGATTACAATAATACTGGTCTCTGTCTCAAGAACCTGTCCGGAACGGAGATTTCCTTTATAGAACTGTCCGGTTGCATGATTCAGTTCCATCAGCTTCTCGTCAATTGTCTTCTTGAGACGTTCATCTCTCTCCGGATTATCCTCAATAATGCAGACGATTGACAAATCGGTATTCTCCGTAATTACATCAAGGATCTCTGCCTGCTGCTCAATTGTCAGAGGGCGTCCCTCAAAGCTTAAGGCCATCTGTGCATTGCCGAAAAAACGGGAAGATTCCTTAAACTTAGTGCCGATCTCCGTCTTCAGTTCTTCAAAGGGTATCCCGGGATCAAGCACAACAACGATTCCATAGGTTGTCCCCTTAATAATAACCGCATGTTTCATGTTCATGGTACCTCGCTTAATCTGAAATATTGGATATGGTAACGCGCTCCGCCGTAACGTCACCGGTCAGCAGCGCCTCGGCATCCACTCCGTCAAAATAATAGGCCATAACATCAAACCCAAGCTGCGCCGCGTTGCTGGATGAATATCCGTTCGGCATTACTACGGTAACACTGATCTCAGGCGCTTCATACGGCGCGTAGGATATAAACAGCGCGTGGTGCGGATGATTCAGGCTTACCTGCGCAGTACCGGTCTTACCGGCCACATTTACGCTCAGGGAAGAAAAAACATTAGCCAGCGCGCTTCCGGAACGGTTAACTACCTGATACATTCCTTCCGCTACCTTATCCCAGGTGCTGTCCGATACTTCCGTCAGCTCATTATATATGGTTGCCTGATTATCCAGCACAACATTCCCGTCCTTATCAACCACCTTATCAATCAGTGTCAGGTTATAGCATGTCCCGCGGTTCGCAAGAGTCGTCGCATACCGGGCAATCTGAACCGGAGTAAAGTTATGATAATAGCCGATTGATGACCGAACCGCATCGGTTGTGGAAATATGCGGTTCCGCTTCGGAGATTTCCACGCCTGATTTCGCGTCAAAACCGAACATCGCGGCATACTTCGCAAGGCGGGAAAGCCCCAGGGAATCACTGTAATTGCCGTTTTCATCCGTTGCCATCCGGTATCCTACTTCATAGAAGAAATAATTGCAGGAATGAGCAATTCCTCTCGTAATATCAACCAGGCCATGCGAGCTTGGATAAGCCCAGCATCTCGGAGAAGGTACAATTTTGGTGAATATGCTCAGATCCCGGATCTGTTCGTTGACCGATATCACTCCGTCCAGCACGCCCGCTATGGCAATCAGAGGCTTAATGGTAGAACCGGTTGCGGTTCCCTGCTGGGTCGGACGGTTGGTCAGCGGCGTGGAAGCATCCTCAAGAAGCCCCGAGTAATACTCCCAGTCAATCTTATTGGCCAGCATGTTGTTATCATAGCTCGGGTACGACACCATGGCAAGCACTTCGCCGGTATTGACGTCCGTTACGACAACAGAACCGCTGCACGGCTCCAGCGCCAGCTGCGCGGGCGTTATCTCCAGATTGGTTATCTTCTGAATCATAAACGTATATGGAGACAGGCTTCCGTTTCTGAGGCGTGTCTCCCCGTCCTCATTATATTCTATCACACCCTGGTCAAATAATAAAAGACAAATTTCCCGTCCACTTAAATTTCTTGAGAAAATCAATGAGCGGTAAATCATTTTGTCGAACGTGCCGTCACGCTCGAGAAGCGTCATGGTATAATCGAGAAGCTTTTCATATAATTCCTCCGTACTGTAATAGGTATCCCCCACATCCAGAACGGAAAGATCCACCCAGTTCATTGTAATTGCATACTGCAGGAAAGAGCTCAGGCTCCGGTTATCTTCCGTATATTCCTGGTAGACGGTATCTTCTCTGTCAATTTCGGAGGTTAGCAGCACGCCGTTCGTACCCAGCATGGAGTAGACATAATCCAGATATTCCTCCATTTCCTCTCCTGCCGCCGCATTCGAGACCGTGCTGTCTGAAGCAAGAAGCGTCAGCAGCTGCTGAAATACCTGCTGTTGCTCCGTCCGAAAATAACCGTATACCGTGCGTTCCAGATCGGAGGCGTCTTCCTCCGTGAACGCATCAATATCTATGACATTATTGCTGATCAGAGCATTGTATACCTCATAAATCGGAATCTCGATATATTGCGCATTCGTCCCCTTCTGCCCGTAGCTCATGCCGTTGTTAATCTTTGATACCAGTACGCTTGCGATATTCTTTTCAAGCAGATGATAGACCGCGACTGTAAGATCCCGATCCAGCGTCAGATAAAGATCATTTCCCGCAACCGGCTCGG
>DVNP01000025.1 GCA_018714285.1 Candidatus Caccomorpha excrementavium
TGGAGATCTTATTCTTCACCGTCCTTAAAACCTTCTCCGCCTTATCCGGATCCGGCCTGATGACCCGATATTCGCAAAACAGCTCCGTCTGCCGGATGCTCTCCTCATCTCCCGCAAGAAGCCTGACATTATCATGCCCGAGTCCGGAAGCCCAGGCATCATACACTCCTGTAAATATTCCGTCCACACTGTCCTCGCATAAAAAAATCTGCATTCCTCTCTCCTCCCTGTAACCGAATCCTGTCAGGCCATGCTCTGTGCCGGAAGCAGCTCCCGGTTATACTGCCCGAACGAAGCGTCATCGAATAATGTCAGCTGCTGATATGTCATGGGGTCTCCCTGAAACTGCTTTGGCAGCTCGCTTAACCCCAGAAGCCGGTTCGTAATATAATCCTCCTCAATCCGGGTCGGATACATCATACGCCCGGAACAGGTAATAAAATAAGCGGCCCTCTTCAGGACAACCCCCATCTTCTTCAGATCTTCGAACCGGAGTATGCCGCATGTCCTTGCCTTTACAATCCGTCTCGCCGACTTCACGCCGATTCCGGGGACCCGAAGCAGGGTAAAATAATCTGCCCGGTTGACTTCGACCGGGAACTGATCCAGATGCTGAAGCGCCCAGTCGCACTTGGGATCCAGAAATACATTAAAGTTCGGCTTCTTCTCCGACAGCAGTTCCTCTGCCGCAAATCCGTAATAGCGCAGCAGCCAGTCCGCCTGATACAGTCTGTGCTCCCGAAGCAGCGGAGGACCTCCGGGAAGAACCGGAAGAGCGCTGTCGTCATTCACTCTGACAAAAGCGGAATAAAACACCCGCTTCAGATCAAACCTCTGATACAACGCCTCTGCCACAGACATAATCTGATAATCGCTCTCCCCCGTCGCGCCGATAATCATCTGTGTACTCTGTCCTGCCGAAGCAAAGCCCCTCTTCGGCTTCTTACCGCTCCATTCCAGCATATCCTTCTTCTCCGGATCCGGAAGCCATACATTCTCTCCGCCGCTTCCCGGCTTTCCTGCCTTTCCTTCCATTCCCCGCTTCGGCAGAGAACTGCTCTTCTCCAAGGAGGAATTCCGAAGTCCTGTCCGGACCTCCGCTTCCGATCCCAAGAGAAGCTTTAAGGTTCCATCCGAAGCATTCTTCCGGCAGCTCCCAATCTTCTGATACCCGCCCTCTTCTCCGGAGAGCCTTTCGTGTGTCACCCGATACGCTCCCTCATTGCCTCCCGTCATGCCAAGCTTCTCCCTGCTCTCTGCAATTCCCAGCTGAATCCTCCTCATCGGCGTCAATATCGTCCTGCGCGTCTTATGAGGCGCCAGAGCTTTCAGACCTTCCGCAGTCGGAAGTTCCATATTAACACTGAGCCGGTCCGCCAGCCACCCGGCCGCTTCAATCAGATCCCCCGACGCGCCGGGAATTGCCTTGCAGTGAATATACCCGTTAAAATGGTATTCCGTTCTCAGTTTATAAAGCGTCCGAACCATCCTCTCCATCGTCGCGTCCGGACTTCCCAGCACACCGGAGCTTAAAAACAGGCCTTCGATATAATTCCTCCGGTAGAATTCCATCGTCAGGGTACAAATCTCTTCCGGAGTAAAGGTCGCCCGCTGCACATCATTCGATGCCCGGTTCAGACAATACCTGCAGTCAAAAACACATTCATTCGTATATAAAATCTTAAGCAGGGATATGCATCTGCCGTCTGACGAAAAGCTGTGACAGATCCCGCTGGCAGTGGCATTCCCCACGCCATCTCTGCTCCCGACCCTCTTGACTCCGCTCGAAGTACAGGCCACATCATACTTCGCAGCAGCCGACAGAATCTTAAGCTTCTCTTCCAGAGTCAGCCCATCCTGTACAATCATCTCCTTCACCTCACAAAACATACGTTTGATAAGCTTATTCTAGCACATATGTTCTGATATTGCAATACGAATCAGAATATTTGTTCTGATTTTTATCGTTACCTCCGGCACACACCCGGCAGGAAACATCATATAATGTTGTATAGTTCGATTGGAGGTTATATATGGGAGAGTTATTGACGCTGAACCATGTCAGCTATTCTTACCACAGCCTGGAAGGGGAAACTCCCGCACTCCACGATGTATCCTTTCAGGTGCCGGAAGGAGAATTCCTTGCCATCGTCGGCCCGTCCGGCTGCGGCAAGTCCACATTGCTGTCCCTGATTGCCGGGCTTGCCCCGCCTTCTGCGGGAACCATTGAAATCAACGGCAGACGTCCCTGTGATCGGGAGCTTCATATCGGATATATGCTTCAAAAGGATCATCTGCTGGAATGGCGGACAACATTCAGAAATCTGTCCCTCGGGCTTGAAATAAACAAACAGGATACACCGGAAAATCTCGCGCGGATCGATGAGCTTCTGGATGCGTACGGTCTTGCTCCGTTCCGCAACGCAAAGCCCTCGGCCCTCTCCGGCGGAATGCGCCAGAGGGCCGCTCTGATCCGGACCCTGGTCCTGCGTCCCGATATCCTGCTGCTTGATGAACCCTTTTCAGCGCTGGATTATCAGACCAGGCTGACCGTATCGGATGACATCTGGCAGATTATACGAAAGGAACAAAAGACCGCAATCCTGATCACTCACGATATCTCGGAAGCCGTCAGCATGGGAGACCGTGTTATTGTCCTGACCAGACGCCCCGGAACCGTCAGAACCATTGTCGATATCCGTCTCGCCGCAGACAAACGTTCCCCCTTAAAGGCAAGGAGTGATCCGCATTTTAAGGATTATTTTAATCTTATCTGGAAGGAGCTGACCGACTGTGAACTATAAAACGCTTCGGAGGCTGAGTACCGATCCCTCCTCTTCCCCCGAACAACGCGCTTATATTGCCCGTTATCTGTCGAAAGAGCGATCAACCCGGTTCTGGCAGTGGATGTTTTTGATCATATTTCTTGCTTCCTGGGAAATTGCAGCTTATACCGGCGTACTGAACTCCTTCATATTCAGCAGTCCGTCCCGCGTCGCGGCCTCCATTGCCGACATGGCTCTGGACGGCTCTTTATTTTATCATCTGGGCATCACTCTGGCCGAGACATTCTTAAGCTTCTTCCTGGTGATGTTCCTTGGAATCCTGGCCGCCGTACTGCTCTGGTGGAAGGACGGTCTCTCAAAGATACTGGAGCCCTACCTGATTGTACTCAACAGCCTTCCCAAGACCGCGCTTGCGCCGATTTTCATCGTCTGGCTGGGCAATAATATGAAGACCATCATTGTAGCCGCCGTGTCCGTAGCCGTCTTCGGAACGATCATAACACTGTATACCGCTTTCACTTCCGTAGAGGAGGACAAAATCAAGCTGATCCGAACGCTGGGAGGGAGCCGCAGAGATATCCTTCTGCTGGTTGTTCTTCCATCCAATATTCCGTCCATCATCAGCATGATGAAAGTGAATATCGGCCTGTCCCTGGTCGGAGTCATTATCGGGGAATTCCTGGCTGCCAGGGCAGGGCTTGGCTATCTCATCATATACGGAAGCCAGGTATTCAAGCTGGATTGGGTCATGATGTCAATCGTGATTCTCTGCCTTGTCGCC
>DVNP01000212.1 GCA_018714285.1 Candidatus Caccomorpha excrementavium
GTATGGTGCACAACACCGGATTTCTTCCAGATCTCCAATACACTGGGAAGCATGATCAACGATATGAATCTGATGCTGAACGCAGATGAAACTACGGATACCCTCACTTATCTGTTCAAATTACAATGACAAAACAAAATTATAAAAACATAATACGTTATCAACTGGTATTTCTTGTTTTAATTGCTTTATTTATCACAGCAGTAATCGAGAATATCAATACGGGAAGTGTTCATATCACACTTCCCGAAATCGCGGACATTCTTCTGGGGAGGCCTGTGGCAGATGAATCGGCTTATAATATTATCTGGAAGATCCGTCTCCCGAGACTCCTGACTGCGGCTGTACTCGGAGGAGCGCTGTCATTATCGGGATTTTTGCTCCAGACCTTTTTTGGTAATCCGATTGCCGGGCCTTTCGTGCTGGGGATCTCATCAGGAGCGAAAATGTTCCTGGCCGTTGTGACGATTGTCTTCACGGATATGTTCACTCAGGTTCCGCTGTCTGTAACCGTTCTGTCATCCTTTATCGGCTCCATGATATCCATGCTGTTCGTTCTGGCTGTGTCCGGCCGTATAAGGAATATGTCAATGCTTCTGGTGGTCGGTATTATGATCAGTTATATCTGCTCTGCGGTTACGGATTTTCTGATTAATTTTGCAAAGGAAGAGGAGATTGTCAACCTGACGCACTGGTCGCTGGGAAGCTTCTCGGCAGCGTCCTGGGATAATCTGAGGGCGGCATTCTGGATTGTGATTCCCGCCGTGATCGCGACATTTCTGCTTTCCAAGCCAATCTCTGCGTATCAGCTCGGAGAAGGATACGCGCAGAGTATGGGGGTGAACGTGAAGCGGTTCCGCGTTCTCCTGATCCTGCTGTCAAGTGTTCTGTCCGCGTGCGTAACTGCCTTTGCCGGTCCGATTTCGTTCGTGGGGATTGCGGTTCCGCATATTACAAGAATGATGCTGAAGACAGCAAAGCCGATTCTTATGATTCCGGCGACCTTCATCTGCGGGGCAGTGTTCTGTATGTTCTGCGATCTGGCCGCACGTATGCTGTTCTCTCCGACGGAGCTGTCGATTGGAACGGTAACAAGCGCCATTGGAGCTCCGATTGTGATATGGCTCATGCTTAAGAGGAGGGGAAGACATCAGGGATGAAGGAAGAGTATTTTTTCAGTACGGATGAGCTTTCGGTTGGATATGGAGGAAAACCTCTGATTTCCGGGATTACGATTGGAATAAAAAAGGGAGAAATACTGACTCTGATCGGGCCAAACGGCTCCGGAAAGTCTACGATTTTAAAAAGTATAACAAGACATCTTGCCATGATCTCCGGTGTGGTCTATCTGGATCAGAAGAATATGAAGCAGATGTCGGGGAAAGAACTGGCAGCAAGGCTGTCCGTAGTTCTGACAGAGAGAGTGATGCCGGAGATGATGACCTGTTATGATGTGGTAGCTTCCGGACGGTATCCTTATACGAACAGCCTGGGGGTGCTGACAAAGAACGACAGGCGGATTATCCGGGAATCTATGGAGCGGGTTCACGCGTTGGATCTGATGCGGCAGGATTTTCTTGCCGTCAGCGACGGACAGCGGCAGCGGATTATGTTGGCAAGGGCGATCTGTCAGGAGCCGGAGGTGATTGTTCTGGATGAACCGACTTCGTTCCTTGATATCCGGCATAAAATAGAGCTTCTCGGGATTCTTCGCGAGATGGCGAAGCAGAAGGGGATTACCGTGATTATGTCCCTGCATGAGATTGATCTGGCGAATAAGATTTCCGACCGGGTTATGTGTGTGAAAGGGGATCATATTACGGATTTCGGTACGCCGGAGGAGATCTTCACGGACGAGAGAATTAACCGGTTGTATGAGATTGAGAATGGTTCTTATGATGTATTATTCGGAAGCGTGGAGCTCGCGAAGGTGACGGGAGAGCCGAAGGTTCTTGTGATTGGCGGAAACGGGTCGGGAATTCCGTTCTACCGTATGCTTCAAAAGCTTGGAATACCGTTTGCGGCAGGGATTTTGTACGAGAATGACATGGATTACAGAGTCGCTCTTGCGCTGGCGGCTGAGGTTATCCAGGCGAAAGCCTTTCGTCCGGTTGCGCCGGAATGCAGGGCCAGAGCGGAGGAGATTCTGCGGCAGGTGGATTATGTGATAGACTGCGGCTGCGATTTCGGAGAGTATAACAGAGAGAATGAAGAACTGCTGAGGGAAACGGAGAGGGCGGGCAAGCGGATAATTCGCGAGTGGAAGGACTGCGCGGATATCCGGTAAAGCGCAATATGATGGCTCCTCAGAATCAGGTATGTATTATTCAGTTTTGTGAATAGGAGTTGAATAATTATCGGAGAAATGTTATACTGGGTTCGCAGGAATGATAAGGGATATCGGATATACAGGATAACGACGGCAGACAGGAAGAATGATGCCCTTATACAATAATATACAAGTATAAGAGGTAGATGTGGGAGAAATAATTAATATTATCATTAACAGTATAACATCGATTTTGGCAATTTATATTCTGACGATTAATATGGTTCTGCAGCGAATGAAAGGTACCGGGAAGGCGGTTCTCCTGCTTTTTCTGGCGCTGACGGAATTTCTGTTTGAATGGCTGGAACCGGCGCAGCTTGGGACAATTCCCATGCTTATCGGAGTATCCGCTATTGTGGCGCTGTACTGCCGGCAAAAGCTGCTGAATATTATCTGCGTACTGTTCGGATATATCAGCGCCGGTACGCTCGGGTCGGGATTTCAATGGGGATTCAATGTCTGGCTGCAAAACGGAGGAGAGGGGGAGGGCGGCTTTCTTGTCGTTCTGAATCTGCTCTATCTGGTGATTGTATACGGACTGACAAAGGGTATGCATCATGTGCTGAAATACCGGTTTCAGATTGAGCGGCTGAATAAAACGGGTCATGTATCTTGGATTCTGCTGATTCAGATGTCAGGGTGTACGGCAATCTATATTCTGAACGTATTGGCGGGAGAGGTTCTGGGACGTGAATCGAAGCTGATTCTGTACAATATAGTTCTGCTGCTTATCTATCTTGTCATCACATATATTGTATTCTGGCTCCTTCTTGAGACGCTGAACAGGATGAGCCGGATGCAGAAGCTGATAGAATATTACGGCCAGTCCGAACAATATGAGCGTGAGAATATCAGCAAGCTGGAAGAGCTGAGACAATTCCGGCATAATTACCTGAATATTTTCCGGGGCATGGAAGGATATGTCAAGACAAAGGACTGGGAAGGTCTTGAAGCATATTATGGAAGAATTGTAGAACCGATCCGCAGGGAGGTTGAGCAGATCGATTTCCGGATTGTGCAGCTGGAGCGGATTAAGGTGCCGGGGCTTAAAAGTCTGCTGAGCGTTAAGATCAGGGAGGCTATGGAGCAGAATATTGAGGTGATTCTCGGTATATCAGAAGAGATATCCGATTTGGATATTGAGCCGTACGCGCTCTTAAGCATTATGGGAGTCTTTCTGGATAATGCGGTGGAGGCGGCGAAAGATGCGGAGTTCAGAGAAATTCTGATCTCTGCCGCAAGAAAAGAGGACAGGTGGCATATTCTGATCAGAAATACATTCCGGCCTGTTGAGCTTGATATGAGGAGAATCGGCGAAGCGGGATATTCAACCAAGGGGAAGAACCGGGGAATCGGCCTGTACAGCGTGAAGCGAATCCTGAAAAAATACAGGAATGTGGTACATACAACATCTGTTGAGGCCCCGTACTTTATCCAGAGGCTGGAAATCGGCAGGAGAGCAGGAGGGTGAGGCATGATATCTGTTGTAATCTGTGAGGATCAGGAAGAGGAAAGAGATCGGCTGATAGAGGATATGAATGCCGTTATTACAATCGAAGAGCTGGATTTTCAGATCGCGGGAGCCTACAGGAGGGCGGAGGATCTAATCAGGGAGCTGCCGGACATTCCGAAGCCCTGTGTCTATTTTCTGGATGTCGATCTGGGAGAGGGACAGGACGGATTTGATGCCGCGTTAAAGATTCGCAGGGCGGATCCTTCCGCAGTAATTGCTTTTATCACCAGTCATAAGGAATTAATGGGCAATGTGTTCGCCATGCAGCTGGAGACGATGGATTATATTAATAAGGACGGCGCCATGTCTGAGCGGGTGAAGCTGGTCTTAAAAAGAGCGCAGCAGAAGTACAGATACTGCGGATACAGCTGGAATGACACCGTTTCGTTTCATTCCGGACAGACGGTATTCTTCTTAAGCCGCGATGAGATTATCGCAGTGCGGACCAGCGAATCAAGGAGGCTGGAGATCGATACCTGGAACGGTTCCAGACAGTGCAGCGGACAGCTGAAGGATGTGGCGGCCATGCTCGGAGACGGTTTTCTGAAGTGTGAGAGAGGCTGTCTTGTGAACCGGAAGCATATTAAAGGATATGACAGGAAAGAAGGCGCTCTGATTATGGTGAATCAAAAGCGGTATTATGTATCCGAGCGCAAGAAGAAGCGTTTTTACGAAGAAATGATAAAAGAGATGGGACTGCCGCAATAGCGGAGCAGAGACAGGGAGGACATCATGGGAAATGCGGACGGAATGAATTATATGCCGAAGGGAAGGCCGAATCCGGTTGTGAAGCCGGGGGAATTCGTATTCGCAGCCGTCGGACTGGATCACGGACACATCGGAGGAATGTGCAATGGATTGATCGAAGCCGGAGGCACCCTGAAGTGGATCTGGGATCCGGATGAGCGAAAGCTTCAGAGCTATCTTGCCATGTATCCGCAGGCGAAGCGCGCCCGGAGCGAGGAGGATGTTCTTGACGATCCGGAGGTCAGGCTCGTGGCGGGCGCGGCCGTAACATCGAAGCGCTGCGCTCTTGGACTTCGGGTAATGGATGCGGGAAAGGATTATTTTACTGATAAGGCGCCGCTGACCACGCTTGCGCAGCTTGACGCGGCGAAAGCCAAGGTAAGGGAGACGGGACGCAAATATGCCGTCTATTACAGTGAGAGACTGCATGTGGAGGATGCCGTATTCGCGGGAGAGCTGATCAAAGAAGGGGCGATCGGACGCGTGATTCAGACCGTTGGCATGGGGCCTCACCGTCTGAACGCCGTCTCAAGGCCGGACTGGTTCTTTTGCAGAGAGCAGTACGGCGGAATTCTGTGCGACATCGGAAGTCATCAGATCGAACAGTTCCTGTACTATACGGGTGCAAAGGATGCCCGTGTGGTCAGCAGCCGGATTGCGAACTACGCGCATCCCCAGTATCCGCAGTTGGAGGATTTCGGCGACGCGATGCTTCTGGCCGATAACGGCGCGTCAGGATACTTCCGGGTGGACTGGTTCACGCCGGATGGGCTGTCAAGCTGGGGAGACGGCAGGGTGTTCATCCTCGGAACAGAAGGGTATATTGAGCTGCGCAAGTATGTGAATATTGGAACCGGAAGGGGAGGCGGTACGGTGTATCTGGTTAATCAGGAGGGAGAGAAGGCCATCGATGTGACCGGCCGGGTCGGCTATCCGTATTTCGGGCAGCTGATTAAGGACTGCCTGAACCGGACGGAGAATGCCATGACGCAGGAGCACGCCTTCAAGGCGGCGGAGCTTTGCGTGAGAGCGCAGATGCAGGCGGCGCGGATCGGGGGAGAAGAGAGGGGAAAGCTTAAGGACAGCAGGATGGAGGCATAAGAAATGAAAGCAGCGTATATGAAGGCTCCCTGGACAGTAGAGATCCGGGAGGTCCCGTTAAAGGAAATGGAAGCGGATGAAGTGATCATTGATGTTAAGGCCTGCGGGATCTGCGGATCCGATCTGAACGGAGCCGAGACAAGGGAGGAATTCCGGCCGTTCGGACATGAGCTGGCAGGAATTGTAGAGGCGGTCGGAGAACAGGTGAAGAACCTGAAGCCGGGAGATCGGGTGGCGGCGGAGTCTTCAAGCTTCTGCGGCGACTGCCCGGAGTGCCGGAACGGACATGTGGAGCTCTGCCGGAATCGGTTCTTATTTGCCGAGTCTTACAACGGATTCGCGCAGAAGCTGACTGCCAAAGCGCGCGCGCTGGTGAAGATTGACGGAATCTCGTATGAAGAAGGAGCCATGCTCGAACCAATGGGGGTTGCGCTTGATTTGATATCGGTTGCGGATATCGGACTGACGGATCAGGTGCTGGTAATGGGAGCGGGGCCGATTGCCATAATGGCGGTCAGGCTGGCAAAGCTTCGCGGCGCGGGACATGTGACGGTCTGCGCCCGGTCTCATTCCGCCGAGCGGATCCGGCTCGCGAAGGAATACGGGGCGGATGAGATTATTCTGACCGATCGGGAGACGATTGAGGAGGGCAGGCGCGGCAGGCTCTATAACAGAATTCTGATCACAACGCCGCCCGCGACGATTGCAGATACGATTGACGCGGCCGCGTTCGGAGGAATTATTGCGGTAATCGGAATCGGGAAGACGCCGCAGGAAGGAATGTGTACGCTCAATATCAACCGGATGCATTTTAAGAGACTGCAGCTTCGTTTCTCCCACGCGACGCCCGCGCTGTTCTTCCCGGAATGCAATGAGCTGATCCGAAGCGGGATGGTTCCGGTAAAGCCGTTGATATCACACCGGTATCCTTTAGAGAAGATGCAGGAGGCGCTGCTTACCTGCAGGGATGATAAGGAGCATGTAGTGAAGGTGATGATGGTAAATGAATGAGGATATGATTGAGGTTAACCGCAGTATGAGAGCAACAATCCGTAGAGCAGCCGAATCCGATGCTCCCGGACTGCTTCGGTTAAATGAGAAATTTAACGGAAAAAGCAATCTGTCTGCGGAACAGATCCGGTTATCGCTTGCGGTTAATGATCGGGAGGACGTATTCGTGGCGGAGCAGGAAGGAAAGCTGGTCGGTTTTTGCTGTGTCCAGATCTTTCAGTCATTTTGCTATGAGGTTCGTTATGCCGAGATTACAGAGCTTTATGTTGATGATGCATATCAGCGCCGGGGAATCGGAAGAGAGCTGCTGGGTTATGTGGAACAGTATTATGAGGACACAGACATAAAAGGGTTTCAGCTGTTTACGGGAGGCGGGAATGTTTCTGCTCAGGCTTTTTATGAGAAGCTGGGATATAAAAGGACATCGGAGGTTATGTACAGGAAGAGGAAGCAGTTATAATTTTCGTTTAATGGCATGATGGTAAGTTTGGTACGGTATCGGATCAGTTCCCTGAGCTGGCCCGCTGTCCGCTGAACGGGGATTGCTTCAAATTTTCTTTTGCGTCTGTAATGCGGGAAAAGGGATTTTGCCAAGCTAAAAATTAAAAAGCAGCAAGTCTTTTGTCAGACTTACTGCTTTTACCGGTCTCTGATAAGTGCAAGGCGGTATATCCTCAGATAAAATTAGTTCAATACAGCTTTATATCCATTTGTCTTATCACCGGTGATAGTAATAAAATATGATTCACCAAGGTGTGCTTCCCATGAGATAGGCACCACATATTTTGTGATGTCATCCGGATATACATTTTCATAATTGGGAGTCACATATTCGGATATGATTCGGAATTGTATTGACAGTTCGAAAGTATCGGAGAGATTATTTAGTTCCTCCTTATTCCACACCACAATGTTATCAGAATCGTGCTTGATTAACGATCC
>DVNP01000213.1 GCA_018714285.1 Candidatus Caccomorpha excrementavium
GTACGGCTGATCCGGTCTCTCTTACGAACTTAAAGGACAGGCTGAAGAGCGGCATTAAAATGGACTTTGAGGTGAACCGCCTGGAGCCGTTGTTTTCGAATGAAGAGGAATACGACGCATTTCGCGCGCGGCATGCCAGACATACCGTGAAGAAAGGGGATATCAAAAACTGCCACGGGAACTGCTTCCTCGGAATCGATGCCGGTTCCACGACCACAAAGGCTGCCGTTGTCGATGAGAACGGCACTCTTCTCTACTCCTTTTACAGCAATAATAATGGCAGTCCGTTAAAGACAACGATTGCCGCAATTAAGGAAATCTATACCCTGCTTCCCGATGACGCGAAGATTGTGCGCTCCTGTTCCACAGGTTATGGAGAAGCACTGATTAAGGCCGCCCTCATGCTTGATGAGGGTGAGGTTGAGACTGTAGCACATTATTACGCAGCCGCGTTCTTTGAACCGGACGTGGACTGTATTCTTGACATCGGCGGGCAGGATATGAAGTGCATCAAGATCAAGAACCAGACCGTTGACAGCGTCCAGCTCAATGAGGCATGCTCCTCCGGCTGCGGTTCCTTTATCGAGACCTTTGCAAAGTCCCTGAATTATGAAGTCTCGGATTTCGCCAAGGTTGCGCTGTTTGCGAAGAATCCGATCGACCTTGGAACCCGCTGTACCGTATTCATGAATTCTAAGGTAAAACAGGCGCAGAAGGAAGGCGCCACAGTTGCCGATATTTCGGCCGGACTGGCGTATTCGGTAATCAAGAACGCTTTATATAAGGTAATTAAGATTTCTGATCCGAAGGATCTTGGCGAAAATATTGTTGTACAGGGCGGTACCTTCTATAATGACGCGGTCCTTCGAAGCTTCGAGAGAATCTCCGGCTGTGAGGCGGTGCGCCCTGATATCGCGGGAATCATGGGCGCGTTCGGCGCGGCCTTAATTGCTCGGGAGCACTATGACGGAGAAGAGACCACCATGCTCTCCATTGATCAGATCGCGAATCTGAAGTTTGAGACAAGCATGACCCGCTGTAAGGGCTGTACGAATAACTGCCTGCTGACCATTAACCGGTTCACGGGCGGACGCCGCTTTATTTCCGGCAATCGCTGCGAACGGGGACTTGGCAAGGAGAAGAATAAGGAAAATATTCCGAACCTGTTCGAATATAAGAGCCAACGCCTTTTCTCCTATGAGCCGCTGGCTGAGGACAGAGCTCCAAGAGGGACGGTCGGAATTCCAAGAGTATTGAATATGTATGAGAACTATCCGTTCTGGTTTACATTCTTCACACAGCTGGGCTATCGTGTGATTCTTTCACCCCCGTCCACGCACAAGATCTACGAGATGGGCATTGAATCAATCCCGAGCGAATCCGAGTGCTATCCGGCCAAGCTTGCGCATGGACATATCATGTGGCTGATTAAGCAAGGGATTAAGTATATCTTCTATCCCTGCGTTCCCTATGAGCGTCCTGAAATCAAAGGAGTCGGCAATCATTACAATTGCCCAATCGTCACCTCCTACGGGGAGAATATCAAGAATAACGTAGAAGACCTGAAGGCCGAGCATGTGGACTTCCATAACCCGTTCCTCTCTCTCGAGAGCGAGGAGATCGTAACGAGCCGGCTTGTAGAAATTATGCAGGAGCACAGTCAGATTCCCGCGGAAGAGACGAGAGCCGCCGCCGCGGCCGCTTGGGCGGAGATGGCGTCCGCCAGGAATGATATGTACAGGAAGGGCCGGGAGACGATGGAATACCTCAACCGGACCGGAAGGATGGGTATCGTCCTTGCCGGACGCCCGTATCATATCGATCCGGAGATCAACCACGGTATACCGGAACTGATCAACTCCTACGGCGTAGCCGTACTGACCGAAGACAGCATATCGAACTTAGGCGAGGTAGAACGTCCGCTTATCGTGATTGATCAGTGGATGTATCACTCCAGGCTGTATGCCGCCGCTTCCTATGTCAGAACCCAGCCGAATCTTCAGCTGATTCAGCTCAACTCCTTCGGCTGCGGGCTTGACGCGGTAACGACGGACGGCGTAAGCGATATTCTCACCTCTGCCGGTAAGATTTATACCGTGCTCAAGATTGACGAGGTAAACAATCTTGGCGCCGCCAGAATCCGAATCCGCTCGCTCCTGTCAGCGGTCCGCGACAGGGAGAGAAAGCATTATGTGCCCGAAGTGAAATCCGCCGCATATCAGCGCGTTGTCTTTACAAAGGAGATGAGGAAGGAATATACCCTGCTCTCTCCTCAGATGTCGCCGATTCACTTCGATATCTTAGAGCCTGCCCTGCGGTCCTGCGGCTATCGTGTTGAGGTTCTGCCGAGCAACCGCAGCGCGGTCGATACCGGATTGAAATATGTCAATAACGATGCCTGCTATCCGTCCCTGATTGTCGTCGGACAGTTCATGGAAGCGCTCTTATCCGGCAAATACGATCCGGACAAGACGGCTGTCATGATTACGCAGACAGGCGGCGGCTGCCGCGCGACCAATTATATCGGATTCATCCGCAGAGCACTGAATAAAGCAGGCTTCGGACAGGTGCCTGTAATCTCCATCAGCGCGAACGGCCTTGAGAAGAACCCCGGAATGACCTTTACCCCGCAGCTTTTGATCCGGGCCATGCAGGCGGTCGTATACGGAGATATCTTCATGCGTGTAGTCTATAAGACAAGACCTTATGAGAAGGTTCCCGGTTCCGCGAACGCTCTGCACGACAAATGGCGCAAAATCTGCCAGAAATCCGTTACGAACGGTAACTGGTCCGAATTCAAGCGGAATATCCGCGGTATCATCAAAGACTTTGACGAGCTTCCTCTGGACGAGACAATTGTTAAGCCGAAGGTCGGAATCGTCGGCGAGATCCTTGTTAAGTTCCTTCCCTCCGCGAACAACTACCTTGTTGATCTGCTGGAAGCGGAAGGAGCGGAGGCCGTCATGCCGGATCTGCTGGACTTCCTTCTTTACTGCGCGTATAACAGTAATTTCAAGGCAGAATACTTAGGCAAGAGCAAGAAGTCGGCTTTTCTCGGCAATCTCTCCATTAAGGCGCTGGAATTCTGCAGGAAGGAATCGAAAAAGGCCCTTTCTGAAAGCAAACGCTTCTCGCCTCCGCAGGAGATTTCCA